>JBHLOP010000045.1:0-11196 GCA_048940375.1 Promethearchaeota archaeon
CAAATTGACTTGTGGATTTATATCCTTGTGCTGTTTGGATTCTTCCTCTTTACACACGGATACGGCGGAAAAGGCGGGGCGTACTACTGTGGTCTATTCTGCTTCCTCTCCTGGATTGCTACCGTCCACCTACAATTCTGGTGGAGTGGAATCTACGATCCTGGTCCCTTCTGGTGAGTATTTCATTATTCTATCCAGTGGAGGTCATACTCTCTCTTTCTTTTTTTTTCAGTCTTCTATAATATCTCTCCTTCTTAAGAGGATGTTGAATCTCTTGTTATAATTACAAATGCTTCCGTGTCTATTTTCTCGCCTTTTATTATATTTAGATGAATTTAGTGAGTTATATTCTATTTATCCAGAATAGTAGCCAATTTCTTTGGCATAACGATAGGCTTCAAGAATTGATTCGATATGCATAGATTCAAAGAGGCTATTTGATGAAGAGAATAAGTATCCTCCTCCAGGTGCACCTTGCTTGATACAACGTTTAACATCCTTACGGACTAATTCTAGATCAGTCTGAGTGAGAACATTTGTAACATCTAAGTTTCCAACTAGGACTAATTTATTACCATACTGTTCCTTAATCTTTCCCATATTCACCCCAACATCAGGTTCAAGTGCATGAACTCCTGCGAATCCTGCATCGATAATAAAGGGCAGTAATGGTTCAATTTGTCCATCCGAGTGCCAGATAAGTGGAACTTCAGATGTTGAAACAATTTCCTTATACCTGGGGAGCACTAACTCTTGAAACATTTTGATCGAGATCATGGGACCTTTACTATCAGCTACATCGTCACCTATCATGATGAAATCAACTTCAGCAGCGTTTGCTTGTTCAATCATTGCAATCGTCCAATCGGTGCTTCTTTGAATTAACGCTTCTACCAATTCACGATTTCTATGAACTGCTACGAAAAAATCTTCCATTCCCATGCTCATATAGGATAAGACAAAGCACACATCATGAAAAGCATAATACAATGCATGCGTGTCTCCATAGATCTTTCGAGATTCGTTCATCATTTCAGTGGGAAACCATTCTTCTGCATATTCTAATGGTGGTGAGTATTTTTCTATGTCATCTAAGGTCTTTACAACGCCTCCTAAGTACCAATGATTTTTGAAAATCCGTCCCCATTCATCAGTTCCAGTTTTCCAAGCGTTGGTGCTTTTAGGATGTCCAACTGCAATTGGCATACAATCAAGACCGAGTCTTGCGCGAGTTTCATAAGGATCACCATTACCAATTGCATCCATAATCACTCCTTCAATCCAGGCTTCAAAGAGGGGAACTCGGTCGGGTTCTTTAAACTGAAATGTTGTTAAAACTCGTTCTCTTGAATTCATGATAATCCATACTCTGTAAAGAACGAGTATCTTTAAATAGTTTATATAGATTTTTGGTAATGACCTCTATCAGTACCTACGGGGCGTAAGGAATTTACGACTGTGGAAATAAGACCTCCGTAGCCCTCAAGGGAATCAAGTCTGTTGTAGAAGCAGGAAACCTCGATACTTTTGCACGAGTAGCTCACTCTGCTCTAACAAAAGGGGACTTACTGCTGTTAAATTAAAAGAACGATGTCAACCTGTTCCTTTAATTTAATTGAAGTCTCAGTAACTTCACATCGGTAAGCAAAAATCTCTATGCCTTCTGAAGCAGCAAGTCGCAAAGTATCTCCAAACTGTGGATCTATTTCATCGTTTGGAGAAAAAACAGATGCATCATCTCGTTGAATAACGAAAATGACGCAAGCGCGATAACCCTCATGTTTCGCTTTAATTAGCTCTAGCAAGTGTCTCCTTCCCCTAGTAGTTGGGGCATCAGGAAAAAAGGCATGTCCATTTTTAACTAGGGTGCAAGATTTTACCTCTAACAAGCATTGTTTTCCTTTTGATTGTAACAAAAAATCAAACCGACTGGAGCCGTATGTATATTCTCTTCGAACAAGTTCATATCCAGAGAATTCCTTTAACCGAGAATCTTTTAGTGCTTCAGCTATCAAATCATTAGGGAGCCTGGAGTCGACAGAAACTAAGCCTGTCGGAGTATAAACTCCCAACATATCCCAGTTAGTCCTTCTTTTATCATTCAATTTAATTTTTCGTAAAAGAACTTCAGTTTTTGTTACTAATAGCTCTTTCATGCGTCCAGGGTCAGCAACATGTGCAAGGTGCTTTTCATTATTTACTTCGACCTCTGCTACAAAACGATTTAAACGCCTTAAAAAAGCACCTTTGTGCAATTCACCAGTTATCTTCATAGTCAACTACATCTAAGAATATTATAAAATAAAATTCTTTACTAATTATTTTGACGAAAAATCTTTTTCAAAAATCAATTCGTATTATAGTATGACTCATCATTAAGATACTTACAGTTGTTTACATCACGTAAGTTGCAAATTTCATTTGCAAATTTTCCCCCAATCGATCCCTTGATGAAATTGCAATAGTTCCCAATTCTTTTCTTTTTTAAATACGGGCAAGGAATCTTATGAATTGCTTTCTCAAGAGCTGTTGTAATCTCTTGCTCTATCCAAGGAATTTTTTCAATTGCCTCTGGATTGATCCTTTTTTGCTCAAGAATTGAGAGAATTGGATAGAGAGCTGTTGAAATTTCTTTCAAAAATAAATCTGTTCCGTCGCTTGTGTTTAAATCATTTTCAGCATCTTCAACAATTCCAATGAAGATTTCCTTACTGAGAGGTTGAAAAGCTGCTCGAACATCATGAAATGAGATCTTAGAGATTTTTCTTCTTTCTAATACCATACGTCCCATTTGAAACATAGTGTCAAGTAAACCCGAAAACATATCTTCATCTAAACTCTTCTTTGTTCCTGTTTTGTAATTGAATATACAACGTTCATTTTTAACCAGAAGTATGTTGTGTATCACGCCTAAGGACTCCCTGTCGTTTTCCTGGTTTTTTCGATATCATACTTCAAACCTAAAATAAGTTTGCTGATTTTTTTTCTTGTGATAATTCTGATTGAACCTATAAAGACTTTTCGTACTCAGTCTTTTAAAGCGTTTAAATGGCTCAACTTTACTTTCATTGCTTCCAATTTGTCAATCCTTTAAAGATTATTCACCTTATTGTGTTGCGTGACCAAAATATTTACTTTTGGAAAATTTCTGATGATGTTAACCAAAATGCTTAATTACATCAAATACGGAAATTCTCTAAGAAACAAGTGCAAAAGTTAAGGGTGTCCTTCCAGCTGTACAGCAAAAGATAAGCGAATAAAACAGGAGTAATTGCATAAATGGAGGCAGAAAACTACATAAGAAGAGGCAAAGTTTATCATAGTAGAGGACAATACAGAAAAGCCATTGAAGACTATGAAAGTGCTGTGAAAGTTGATCCAAGAAATATTAGTTTTAAAGCATGGTTCGGTATGGGCAAAGCATACCTTGCTTTGGAAGAATATGAGAAAGCTATCGAATCTTATCAAGAAGTTGTCAAATTTAAGTCAAAACATATTGCTGCTTGGATCAATATGGGGGTTGCATACTTCAAGTTAGGTGAGTATAAGAAGGCGATCGACTGCTATCAGAAAGCATTGAAAATCAACTCTCAGCATACAGGCGCATTATACAACATGGGATTAGCTTATGAAAAGCTAGACAAATACAAAGTTGGGTTAGCACACGAAAGTCAGCACTTGCAAAAGGCCATTGAGTGTTATCAAAAAGCTTTGAACATCAACCCCAATGATACAAAAATATGGTTTAGCTTGGGATGGATTTACAATGAGATGGGAGAGTACAATAAAGCAATTGAAGTCTACCAAAAAGCCGTTGAAATAAAACCTACTTACGCGGATGCATGGATTCAAACTGGCGTTGCTTACGAAAATTTAAATGATATTTTTAAGGCTATTGTATGCTACCAGAATGCATTGAACATCAACCCGAACAGCGAAGAGGCTTTAGAATATATGGGAATAGCTTATGAGAAATTAAACAAGTATAGAAAGGCTATAGAGTGCTATCAGAAGTTAGGAAAGTATGAAAAAGTCATTGAATGCACAAAAAAAGTAGTAGAATCAGAGCCTGGAGATATAGAAGCGTGGTACAATTTAGGTGTGCATTATGAGATGATAGGAGAATATAGAGACGCGATAGCTGCTTTTCAGAAAGTAGTAGTTATGGATGAAGATGATAAGAATGCATGGTACCACTTGGGATGGACTTATGGAGAGTTACATGAATACAGCAACGCAATTTACGCGTATCAAAAAGTAGTGAACGTTAACCCTGCGGATGCAGAGATATGGTTTAATCTGGGTGGAATTTATAGAGAGTTAGGCGAATTCGATAAGGCTATCGATTGCTATCAAAGAGTTTTAAACATAAAACTTGAAGATGAAAATGCATATCTTAACATGGGATTAGTTTATGGTATTTTAGGAGAGTATAATAACGCTATTGAAGCATATCAGAAAGCTGCAGACATCAATCCTCACGAAAAAACTTATTTTAACATGGGCATAATTTACGGAATTTTAAATGACAACAATAATGCATTAAAATGCTACCGAAAGGCTGTGGAGATAAATCCAGAATATGCAAAAGCATGGAATAATATGGGAAATGCTGTCAGAAAATTGGGAGCGCATAACAGAGCGCTTGATTTTTTCAACAAAGCCGTGGAACTCAACCCAGAGTTTTTAGATGCATGGTTCAACATGGGTGTTACATATGGAGCATTAGGGGAACATTCTAAAGAGATTGAATGTTATGAAACTGCACTGAAGATTGATCCAAATCACAGTTCTGCTAAAAAAAATTTGGAAGAAGTGCTCAGAAAATTCTCAAAATAAGGAAAAAGAAGGATTGCGTTTATAATCTAAAGCATAATTTATTATTTTTCTTTTCTTTCATCTAGGACACGTTTTGCTTTGCCTTCTTGTCGAGGTATTCCATCTTCTTCGACAAGTTCGACGTTAATTCGAATTCGGATTGTTTCATATAGCTCTTTAGTTAATTTTTTCTGAAGAGCTGTTCTTGCTTCAGGATCACTAAAATTATTTGCTTCAGCATAAACCGTAATTTCGTCCATCACGCCCTTCGTCCATAGTCTAATATAGTAATTATAACCAATTTCTGGAAATTGCATAACGATTTCTTCGATTTGGCGTGGAAAGATATTTACTCCTCTGATGATAAAACCGTCATCAATTCTGCCATGAATTCGTGCAATTTTTTGGTGTGTTCTACCACATCCGCATACATCCCTATCTAATACTGAGGTGAGATCGCGCGTTCTAAAGCGAATAGCTGGAAATGCTTCTTTTGTGAGTGCTGTTAGAACCAGTTCGCCGTCTTCGTTTTCGCCAAGTTGCTCATTTGATTCTGGATCAATGATTTCAAATAGAAAATGATCTTCCCAGACGTGCATTCCGTGTTTTTCTATACATTCACAAGATACGCCAGGACCAACAAGTTCCGTTAAACCATAGTTATCATATGCATCAATCTGGAGACCATCCTCAATTTTCTTTCGAGTGCCTTCAGACCAATTCTCTGCACCTAGCATTCCTACTCTAAGAGATAATTCCTTAATAATGCCTTCCTTCCTTGCCGTTTCCGCCATTTTCAATCCAAAACTTGGGATCGCATGAAAAGATGTCACTTTAAAATCTATCATGAACTCAAGTTGTTTGAGCGTCATTCCACCACCGAAAGGAATAACCATTGCACCAACTCGCTGAGCACCTTGAAGATATCCCATACCGCCAGTAAACAGCCCGTGGCTGACTGTATTTTGAAAAATGTCAGTTGCAGTCACGCCAATACAAGTAAGATTTCTTGCGATTAGTTCAGTCCACGTATTCACATCATGCTCCGTATAAAATGCCGTAGAAGGAGTGCCCGTTGTTCCAGACGTTGCATGAATGCGAACAACTTTCTCTATTGGAACCCCTAATAGTCCAAACGGAAATGCTTTTCGAAAGTCTTCTTTTGTCATAAATGGAAGTTTGCGAATGTCATCCAGCGTACGAATATCATCAGGAGTAATTCCGTGTTCCTTCATTTTCTTGCGGTAATAAGGCACTTCATAGCCTCTTGAAACGATTTCTTTTAGCCTTTTAAATTGTAATTCTTTTAATTCTCGTTTTGGTAAGGTTTCTTCCTTATGACGAATCAAAGTATGTTTTCCTCCGCCAGTTACAGTATTCTTTAGTTCTTAAGACATGTTATTTCCTTGAAGACTTTTTGGGCTGAGCATCTAGAGAGGTTTAAATTAATAAACTTTTGTGGAAAAAATCAGATTTACAAAAAATCAGTCAACATGGTTTAGCCATTTTCCATATTGTACAAGTCCCCACATTGCGAAAGCTGCACGCTCTGGGATCGGGTATACAGGTATGTCGAACTTCTCAAGTTTGCGCGAGAAAACAGCTGCAAGTTCTCCCCCAACACACGCTACAACAATAGGTTTTTTGAATCTTTGTGCGTTCTGTACAACTTCTACAGCTTCAATTTCTAGAGAGGGGGTTTGAAACAGCAGAATTACTAAAGCTGCATCAACTTCATCAGATTTGAGACCCAACTCTAAGGCGACGCGATAACGCTCCGCATTGGTATCACCCACCAGATCAACGGGATTACGAGCAAAACAATAAGGAGGATAATGCTGCATCATTTGGTTTTGTAAATCCTCAGAAAGTACAGGAACCTTCAAACCTAACTGTTCAAGTCTGTCTATCGCCATAACTCCAGCACCGCCTCCGTTAGTGACAATTAGGATTCTATCGCCCTTTGTGGGTGGTTGAAAGGCTAGAGCATTTGCTAGATCAAGCATCTGTTCAGAATTTTCGACACGAAGAATTCCAACTTGCCTGAGCACCGCATCAACTACTTCATCGGATCCCGCTAGCGCACCAGTATGTGAGGCAGCGGCAGAAGCCCCTCCTTTTGTCCTACCAGCTTTCATAAGAATTATAGGTTTCTGTTTCGTCACCTTCGTTGCAACTCGGATAAATGTATTACCATTCTCAATGCTCTCTAGATAGGCAGTTATAACCTTGGTGAAAGGATCGTTTGCAAGATATTCAAGAAGATCACTTTCGTCTACATCAGCTTTATTACCTATACTAATTGCTTTTGACAGCCCTAAGCCTTCTGCAGCAGTCCAGTCAAGTAATGAACTCATAAACGCTCCGCTCTGACTCACAATTGCTATCGGACCTGCATTTGGTCTCGACATCCTAACGATTGGGAGAAAAATTGTGTCAACATGAGATGAAGTATCGAAGATGCCGATACAGTTAGGACCCAGTATTCTCATATGAAAGTCCTTAGCAATACGTATAATCTCTTGTTCAAGTATTGCTCCTTCGCCTCCAATTTCTGCAAATCCAGCTGATATAATTATTATGCATTTAACTCCCTTCTCACCGCATTCCTGAACCGCTTTGGGAACAAATTTAGCAGGAATTGCAATAACTGCTAAATCTATTCCATCTGGAATATCTTTAACACTCGCAAAGCATTTTATACCGAGAATTTCATCTAATCGAGGATTTACAGGGTATGCTTTTCCTCTAAAATGCCCCATCGCAAAATTCTGAAAAATTACATTTCCAATTTTGCCAATTGTAGAAGACGCACCAATAACTGCAACGCTTTTTGGCTCAAAGAAGCATTCTAATGAACTCATATCATCAAATATATCAATCATCGCCAAACCTCATGTTTATGCTTTTAATTTTTGACTTAATTGGTAGACTTAAGAATAACTAGTCCATACAAAATTTACGATCATGTAAAGTAACCTTAACAGCTTCAAAAAAGTAATATCCCAATATTTCTTAAAAAGGATATAGTTCGTAGATTTAAACCAAAAGGTTTTGTTAACATCAAATGATTGTATCACATGATTAACACCGCAGAACCTGGGAGCGTCATTTACATAAAAAAACTAGCAGAGTTCTAAATAATTTTGTTGAGAACATATATAAACCCTGGGACATTTAGAACGTCCAGAGGTGGGAATCACTCTTTGAAAAGAGCTAAAGAACTTGACACAGGTAATGTCGAATATAAACTTACTCTAACGAACCTTCTAACAAACCAGCAGAAATTAGACAGTCTTGCTACACAAATGCACTTTCGACTAGGCGAAGGTGGCGGAGAAGCGATTTACTTAATAGGCGTAGAAGATGATGGTAGGCTTATTGGAATCTCAGAAACCGAACTTGAAGAATCAGAAAATACTCTAACAGAAATTTCAGCACTAATCAACGCAAAAGTTTCTCGAATACGTATAAGAGATGGTGAAGAGGGCAAGGTTGGAGAATATCTCATACGAAGAATCATCGGTGCAGAAGATCTGCCAATTGACATTACCATTGATACTGTTGGTAATGTAGATTCTGGTAAAAGTACAATAATCGGCTGTCTTATCTCTAATGAGTTAGATGACGGGCGAGGATCTGCCAGATTAAAGGTACTTCGCCATCTGCATGAAATAGAAAGTGGTAGAACAAGTTCAGTATCACATCAAGTGTTGGGATTTGATGCAAAAGGGCGAACTGTTAATTATTCTTCACCTTCTGCTTCAGTTTCTCCATTAACGATGAACGAAGTGGTTGAAAATAGTTCAAAAATCATTTCATTCGTGGATTTAGCTGGACATGAACGTTATCTAAAAACTACAATTTTTGGACTCGCGGGGTATGCACCAGATTACAGTCTTCTTGTAATAGGTGCTAATGCAGGTGTTCTTCGAATGACCAAGGAACATCTCGGAGTATCGGCGGCTCTAAAAATTCCAATGATAGTGGTAATAAACAAGATCGACTTAGTTAACCCAGAAATAACAAAAAGAACCCAGGATCAAGTAAAATCAGTTCTAAAACTACCTGGTGTTGATAAAATCCCTATGATCATCAAAAATTATGATGATATGGTTGTTGCTTCAAAACACATGCCATCTGGCCGAGTTGCGCCTATATTCAAGATTTCTTGTGTGACTGGAGAAGGATTTGACTTATTACGCAATTTTCTTAACTTGGTTCCAGCTCGGCTCAGTTGGTTTGAATACATGAATGACGAGTTTCTACTTTATATAGATGAAGTGTTCAGCGTTCCTGGCGTGGGTACAGTTGTCAGCGGCACCATAAATCGAGGAACAATACATTCAAACGACACAGTGAAGCTTGGCCCCTTTTCTGGAGGAGCATTGTTTAAAGAAACAAAAATCCGTTCAATTCAATACAAGCGGTTAAATGTTAGACATTTACATGCAGGACAAAGCGGAACATTTGCGCTTCATGGCATAAGCTATGATGAAGTTAGAAAGGGTATGATTCTAACACAAATGGAAGATCCTCCAACAGCAAGATCATTTTCAGCAAATGTTTTTGTTTTGTATCATCCAACAACGATACGAATGGGATATGAAGCTGTAATACATGTTAATACTGTTCGACAAACCGCAAAAATAATTGAAATGTCTGAAGCTCCATTAAGGACTGGTCAAAGAGCAAATGTCACCTTTCGCTTCAAATATAAGCCAGAATACATTATGGAAGGGCAAAAAATTCTATTTCGTGAAGGGAGAACAAAAGGGATAGGAATAATCACATCCATTGAGAATTGATCCCTGAGAAAATTCTGGAGTGATTTATTCTGCTTTTTCTACTCGGATTTTACTACCAGCCCGAACCTTTTTGAAAACCTTTGGATCGACTGGTATATTTCCGAAAACATTAACTTCGCTTGCAGGTCTTATTTCGTCCCCTCGACTCATAGGCGTTGGACCAAAGAAAATACACATCGCATTACCTGGAGGCCAATAAGCTAAATCACCCATATCAACTGTTTCCTGAGTGTTTTCCTCACCTGTTTCTACGGGGATACTAAAATAGATCTCATCACCCCAGGTATTTGCACTAGCCTCAAAAGGAAGTGCATTCCAAATTGCTTCAGTTGTTATGGGGTTTTTCTCAGATAGTTCTGCAATTACTTCTCCTGTTGCCTCAGTAATAATTCTAATTTTCTTTACCATTTCAACTAACCACCATATTTCATTGTAAGTTAATTTATTCGTCTTTATCTTCTTCTTCATAAAGTTCGGCTAAATCAAGATCTTCGTCTTCTAAGTCTTCTTCTGCTCCTAGTGCTTCAAGTTCTGCTTCCAAGTCAGTTAAGTCAATTTCCTCTTCTTCTTCCTCTTCTTCTTCTTCCTCTAAGTATTTTTGTGCACTTTTAACCCATTTTCTTAATGATTTGGTTGATACTTCCGCTGTTTCCGGTATCATATCTACTTCAAGTTCGGCCAAATCTTCAATCGAGGTAACACCCAACGCAATTATTTTTTCAGCTGTCTTCTTGCCAATTCCACCTAATTGCATAAGCTCTTTCGATATTTCTGCCTTTTCAGCCTCTGTGAGATCCTCTTCCGGACCTTCAATAGGTTCCTCTTCCTCTTCTTCTTCCTCCTCCTCCTCTAACTCTTCTAGTTCTGCCTCTATCTCTTCCTCTCCTAGTGCTTCTAGTTCTGCCTCTAAATCTTCTAAGTCTTCTAGTTCTTCGAGTTCCTCAAATTCTTCTTCAACAACTTTCTTACGTGCTTTTTTACGTGCTTTTCTAGTCTTCTCTTTGATCTTTCTTTTTAGAGGCTCTGCACGTAAAGCCCAATAATTTTTGCTATAATAATAATCTTTATTTCCTATGCCCCAGTTTCCTTCACACTTCGGACATGTTGCAGGAAATTTATCGAGTTTATTATACCCAGGTTGGTTAAATCTTAAAATCTCACCACAGTGATGGCAAGTGACTTTGGTTTGAAATGTAAATCGATCATCAATCGTCCATTCACCACTCAAAAGAAATCACCGTATTATTCAGTTGGATTTTGTATTAAAAAAATTGCTTTTTAAACATATCTTTTTATGTTTATAGCTTAGGTTGAGCAAATGAAGCCAGTAATTCCTGTAAGAACTTCTTAATTTAAAATCAAAGAAAAATAATAATTATTTGCTGAGAATCTGGGGAATCTGATTCCTATCTCTAATAACACAATTTTTGAGATTTGCGCATTTCATCCCCCTTGTGCTGGGGTCTTGCGAAACTAGAACAAAAAATTCTTCGCGGGTTTTGCAATACCTAAAAAGATAGGCATTAAATACCTCGACTATAATTGTTCCAGACTTCTTTATGCAATCGCT
>JBHLOP010000046.1:0-4010 GCA_048940375.1 Promethearchaeota archaeon
CTAGTATCCATGTCAACTCTTGTTAGATTGCCATTTATTATTGGGGGTAGAGAGAGAACATCACCATTTTTATCTACTAAAAGCGGATATCTATCGAAATCCGATATTATATGAGCATAATCTCGCCCTTTTGGAATCTCTCTCAGTATTTCATATCCATTCATTTTTTCTGTCTCGTTAAGTGGAACGAAGTTAATATTCTCTGGTTTTTCTGCCAAATATGTGAAAGGTGGCTCAACTGCATCGAGATTGTGAAGCCCAATAGAGCCCTTTCGCCGTCTACGACAATGAGTATCGTGAATTTTTTCCTGAAGTTGCATTAACTGTCGAACTAAGGCATCTGTTAAATGAACATTTTTTACGACGCCACAAACGATATAGGGACGGACGTCTAGTACAGAAGAGTCTACAGTGCATTGAATTCCAGAAGGTTCAACATCAAACTTTTGTAAACCCGTTTTAACTTCAAAAATACCTTTCATGACGCGTGCGAGTCCACTTGCTGAGAGCAGATCTGGTCGGTCCGAAGTGATCTCAACTTGAAGATCGTAGTCAATTACTTCATTTTTTGCCCCGTAAATAGGTTTAGTATTCTCCACTTCAGCTTTGATGTAAAATAAACGATCTTCCAATGTTTCCAAGGGAATTTCTTTCCCTATCAAGCCGATTAGGTCATTATAAGAGACTTCAATAGTTGGCATTTTTCTTACCTCACTTCCTTAGTCCGTAGAAGGTCAAGATTATCGCTGTAAAGATCACGAATGTCATCATACTCAAGGTATATCATAGCTAGTCGTGCAATACCGATCCCCCAAGCCAGCACCTGAAAGTCAACATTAAATGGTTTGACAACTTCTGGTCGGAAAATTCCAGATCCTCCGACTTCTATCCATCCTAGTTTCGGATGACGAGCAAAAACTTCAACAGAAGGTTCCGTAAACGGGAAATAGCCTGGTTTGAATTTAACTTCCGCACCTGGAATTAGTTCTATAACAATTTGTTTTAAATATCCTAGATGATGTTTCAAAGTCAAGTTTTTGTCGCCTACAATACCCTCCAATTGATAAAACTCGATAGCATGCGTAGCATCTAAGATATCAGGTCTGAAATTCCTGTCAAGACAGAACATTTTGAGTGGGGGAGTTTTATGCTCGTGCAAAAATCGCATAGATACTGATGTAGTTTGGGAACGAAGAATAAGTCTGGATGCACGTTTCAAACTCCAAGGGTATCTCCAACCTCGAGATCCAGTTATCCAGCCATTTTCGTGAGTCGCTTTCACTCGTTTTCTTAGCTCGTCTAGTTCTAAATCACCAAATTTCGGATCTTTTAAGTAATACGTATCATGAATCTCACGGGCCGGATGATCTTGCGCCTGGAATAATGCATCAAAATTCCAAAACTCCATCTCGATAAGGGGACCTTTTGCCTCTTGAAATCCCATTCCGATTACTGCCCTTCTTACCTCTTCTAAAAATTCAAGGAACGGTTGTTTCTTCCCGAGATATACTGTAGGAGGAGATGCTGTAACATTATAGGGTTTAAGCACTACAGATTTCCATCTTCCAGAGATTATATCATCACGAGTAAGTTTACTTACTTCTTTGATAATTTGGACTTTTCCTGACGCTACCTTCATTCCAAGTTCCGTTAATTGAAGTTTTCTTGTTGTTATTTCTTTTTCTTTTAGTAATTTTCTTTTTCTAAATTCAAGATAACTATCTTTATACTTAGAAGGCATTTCCTCTAAGACTAAATCACTTTTTGCTAAAAGAGAAAGGAATTCTTCTTCGCAGCAGGAGTCAAGTGCCGCATCTTTTCCAGTTTCAGTTACATAAAGGAGTGTCGCTCCATTTTGCTGTTTTTTAAGTTCTGCCCATTTCTTTTTCTTTAACCAGTTGAGACCAATAGTAACTTCTGCCTTTTCCATTCCATGATCTTGCGTCTGTAGGATCATCGGGATTTCTTGTGCTCCTACTTTACAGAGATAATGAAGTAATCGTATTTCGGGTAATTTTACCTCGGCATATTTTTTGCCTTCGTCTGACAAAAAAATAAATGTGCTTTTTTCTTCAATTATTTGAACCAGTCCTTTTTCTTGAAGTGAAAATGCAATAGAGTTAATTTGAGCATTATCCAATTGTGTAGATTTTGATATACTCTCAATATCCATCAAATCATCGTCTTTAAGAGTTTTGAGGACGATTTCTTCAGTATCAAATAGTGTCAGCGACTGTTTCATTAGAAAGCACCTCGGCACGGGGCTAAGTTGTCGATAAGAATGATTATACTTACTAATCCTAATTTTTTAATGAAGTGTTAACTGCTAATAACTTAATGATTATAAGATTTTTGAGAGAAACCGAGCAAAGGTAACGTGTCAATAAAAATCCTTAAATTGATCCACGAGTATATAAACCCAAGCGATGAAAGGAAAGCCCTTTTTTCGAGGACTAGCCTAGGAGTAACGATGATGGCTAGAGCAAAATAAAGGCGACATCTGGAGCACCGTTGGTTATTTAAAATTCACGAAATAGGGCTCTTGTGGAGACAGGGTGTGTCACCCAACAATGAAAACAGAGTCAACCCAGACGTGAGACAGCCAGCGGGAGAGGGTTGTTAAGATCACCTGGCATGAGAGAACGGTGCAAAGGAATGAGGGCTACTGCCGACCTATGATTGCATCGAGTTAGTGTCAGGAAACACTAACACCCCTCTACTCTTCGCGCGCGCAGAAGTAAAGAGAAAATGAGAACAAGTTATGTTTTAGATACTCAATTCTTCAACTAATTCTGCACCATATTTTTCTATCAAAGGCTCAAGAAGATCTCTATTTGAATCAATCATATCTCTGACTTCAGAGAAAATCTCTATTGTTGCTTCTGCTACTGCTTTCTTCAAATCAAGTGGATGCAGTTTTTCTTGCGTGAAGTCGGAGACAAGATCTTCTATACGTGTGTAGTTTATATCCCCGCCGTACTTTTCTGGGCGTACAACTGTAAATTTTTTGTCTTCAAACACAGGAAAAATAATCATTTTCGCTACATCAAGGGGGAAGTTATCCTCTTCTTGGCCTTTAACACAATAAGATCCCATAATTTTCTTACGTACACTTTCTGGCATTTCATGGACAAGAATAACGGTCTCTGGTTTACTTGAACTCATTTTTTCTCCAGGACCCCTTATAGATGAAAGTAATGTGCCATGAACACATACTGGTTTCTTATAACCTAATTTTGGTAAGATCTCACGGGAAAGCACATGGATTTTTCGTTGTTCCATCCCACCATGAGCTACATCAAGGTTAAGTGCACCAATATCTAAAGACTGCATGAGAGGGTAGACAAGTTGAGCCACCTTTGGATCCTCCATTTCTTTGCTAATTACATCCATACTTCGTCGTGCTCGTGTTTGGGTTGTAAGAAGCGTCGATCTTAGTAGATCAAGAACATATTTTGGTTCATACTCAAACTCAGACCCTGTGACGTATTCAGCCTTTTTCAATCCTAAGGCTTTGAATATTTCCCTCCAATAGTCTATCATACTTTCAATCCATTCTTTCGAACCTTTTGAATTTAAAAATGTATGAAGGTCTGCTAAAAGAACTACAACTTCCCAGCCTGCGTTATAAAAATCTAATTGCTTTAAAGCAGTAGATGCGGTCCCAATATGGACAAATCCACTTGTTTCATACCCGACGTATGTCCTAATCTTCTTTTTAGATCTTAGTAATTCGATTAGTTCTTCTTCTGTTAGGATTTCTTCCAGATTTCGGGTGATTATCTCAGGAATTTCCACGTTTCTCGCCCGTTTCTGATTTTTTCAAGTCAGAATGTTAACTAATGCCTTTATAGATGCCTTTGTGAATTCAAATACTCTTTGCATCGTGCTCGTTTGCAAGATACTGCTTCAGTAGACTTATAAAGGTTTGCGCGTATTCATTTAAATTGAAAAACTGGTTTCCTATTGACCTCTTTTAGGCCTTAGGACAGTTTCATATGCGCAAAAAC
>JBHLOP010000046.1:4110-7649 GCA_048940375.1 Promethearchaeota archaeon
ACCGAACGAATTACGCATGTATTACCATCTGGTAATCCGAAAGGCAGATGCATTTACGTGGCGAAAAAAAAGAGATTTACCAACTTACCCTCACAAAACTGGACAGAAAAAATGGTCGGTATTCTGAAAGACCTAATAATGGACTCGAACTCGGGAACCGCTATCATCGTGGAAGGAAAAAAGGATGAAGCGGCTTTACGCTCACTTGGCACACAAGGAAAAATACGTTGTATCCATAATAGCGGATACCGACTTTTTGAATTTGCTGAGCAGATTGCTCCGTATAAGCAAGTTATCCTATTGACGGATTTCGATCATCAAGGAGAAAAAACCTTAAAAGAAATGAGAAGATACCTGGAAGCAAAACGTTGTAAGGTCGATGTAACATACTGGAACAGAATGAAACTATTGTTTCGTCGATTAACGAAAGATATTGAAAGCCTTGATTCAGTTATTTCTCGGCTTCAATTAGAGGGTTTAATACCCAGTGATGATTAAAGTTATATTGCATACTGCTTTTCTAAATGGATTATTAGAGATAATCCTCAATAATTCACTTTACATTAGTAAAATCAATAAAACACTAATATAATCATAGGAGGAGAATTAAAGACCATTTGAGTGTAAATATACAGTTTAAATAGATTCCAATTTTAAACTGATTATCTAGAATCTTTCATTCAATTACAAACTGTATGAGTTTTTTACTTTAGGAGGATGACCAATCATGAACGAAAATTTCGAATCATATTCCACGACAAAGTACGTCGTGCGGGCAAAAATTGAAGTTGATGGCGTCGTTGAAAAATCCGACGTCGTTGGAGCAATATTCGGTCAGACAGAAGGCCTGCTTGGCGAAGAGCTTGATATTCGCGAGCTCCAAAAGACAGGCCGTATTGGAAGAATTCAAGTTAGTATTGATTCAAAAGGCGGGAAATCAACCGGAATCATTACCATCCCCTCTAGTCTAGATAAAATTGAAACTGCCATTTTAACGGCCGCTCTTGAAACAGTTGATAGAGTTGGTCCATGTTTAGCACATGTTAGCATGGCGAAAATCGAAGATGTACGTGATGAAAAGCGTAAGAATATCATAAATCGAGCAACACAAATCCTTAGAGCTTGGGAAGATGACGTTATCCCTGAGAGTCAGAGGATAAGTGAAGAAGTTATCAAAGCGGCACGTTTAGGAGTCATTATCAAATATGGAAAGGATCAACTTCCTGCTGGCCCAGAAATCAACGAATCGGAGACTATTATAATTGTTGAAGGACGAGCCGACGTATTAAATCTTCTTAAGCATGGTTTCCGCAATGTGATTGCTGTTGAAGGTACATCTATCCCAGAGACTATTGTCACTCTCTCACGCAAGAAAACTGCTATTGCATTCGTAGATGGAGACAGAGGTGGCGAACTTGTCCTCAAAGAACTGTTGCAGCTTACAGAAATAGATTATGTTGCTCGCGCTCCACCTAATAGAGAAGTTGAAGAATTGTCACGAAAAGAAATTATCAAAGAACTTCGGAATAAAATACCCATTGAACAATATCTCGAAAGTCAAGACAAATCACGCATGGAAGTTAAAAGCGTAAAAAAACCCCTAAAAGAAAGTCCTAAAAAGAAGAAAAAGACTCCCAAAATACCTGAACCTCTTATAGAGTGTGCAGAGAATATTACAGAAACCTCCGAAGCCGTTTTATTTGGTGAAGAATTTAATTCAATAGATTCAATGCCAGTCTCAGAACTCACTAATAAACTTCAATCAATAGAGGGGGTACGTGCAATTGTTTTTGATGGGGTTATTACACAGCGATTATCAGACATCGCTTCCGAAAAACAAATCAAATATCTCATTGGTGCAAGACTGGGAAATATCACAAAAAAGCCTCTTGATATTGAACTTCTAACGTTTCCTGATATACTTACTTAGAAGTCCTTTTTTTTCTTTTTTCTTCTCATCTCAGCGAATCAAAAGGCGAGTTGCACCCGCCGTCCAAAGCCCCCCTCGTTTTCGAGGCTTTTTCATTCTATTTATTCTTGAGATTTTTTTATGTTAAAAATGACAAGAGAATGAGTAACCCTAGTACAGCTAAGACAATGATCCAAGTCCAAGGACTAGCGCCTCATCCTCCAAAAGAACATGATTCATTTTCCTTCGACAGTATGCACACCTCACAGGATACATTAAGTTTTTTTAATCTTCTAAAAACTTCCGATATACGCAAACTGTACTTTCGAGGCTGTTAAAAAGAAAGGAATGTGGGTCAAGTTATATTGAATTAACAGACAGTTTATGGGATTATAGCAATCGCTTCGATCTCAACTTTAAGTCCTAGAACAAGACCTGCTTGAACTGTACTTCGCGCTGGAGGGTCAATTTGAAAGAATTTCCCGTATACTTCATTCATTTCACTGAAATCTTGTAAATCACTTAAAAAGACTGTTGTTTTGCAAACATGCTCTAAAGAACTTCCAGCAGCTTCAAGAACGTCTCTTAAATTTTTTAATGCTTGTTCTGTTTGTTCGGCAGTTGAATTACCTACTATTTCTCCTGTTAGCGGATCAAACGCAACTTGTCCCGATACAAACACAAAATTACCTGCTTTTATGCCAGGACTATATGGAGCAATTGGTTTAGGAATCTTTTCTGAAACTATAACTTCTTTTTTCATTTTTAATCGCCTCATTTTCTCTTTTTCATGAACTTTAAAAAAGAAATAATGCTTAAACTTAATTCTAATGTTCATTCTTATAAACAAATTATCTGGTGATGGTTTTGTCTGATTTATCAATTAAAAAAATCGGCATCAAGCTCACAAAAGCGGGTAAATTGGTTGCTAGACCAATATGTGTGTATGGTTCGGAAACACCTCCCAATAACGCAACGCCTGTAGCTTCAATCAGTCGGTGTATCGCTAGAGCTATCTTGAATATGGCAGTTCGTGAAGAAGCGACACCGCTCTATATGGGTCACGAAAAGCTGGAAGGATGTTGTCCGGGAGGACAAGCATGGTTTGGATTTAAGGATTTTCCTCCTTATATAAAATATTTCGTATCTATAGGTTCTAAAGATTTCAGAAATGGTGCTGCAGAATATTTGAAGGCTACACCTGATATTGTCGAAGAAAGCGTCAAATCAATAGGCAAAATAACGCCTCCTGGAAAATTTATCGTATTTCAAGCCTGTGAAGACCTTTCCGGCGAAGATCCCGGTGTTAGATCCATAGTTTGTTTCGGAATAAGCGAACAGATAAGAAATTTATGTTCTCTCATCCATTTCAGAAGTTTAAATACTTTTTATTCAGTTCTTACACCATGGGGACCATCATGCGCAACCTTTGTTACATATCCTGCAGGTATGGCAAAAAATGCGCCTTATGACTCAGTATTCACGGGACCTGTCGATCCCACTGGAAATGCATGGTTTCCAGCCAAATACATGGCTCTTGGTATACCAATCAACGTGGCCAGACGTATGTGCAAAGATCTTGAAGATTCTTTTATAATAAAACGCCCAAAAATCGCATATCCCGATCATA
>JBHLOP010000046.1:7749-11180 GCA_048940375.1 Promethearchaeota archaeon
AAAGGTTTTTAAAAAATCGAATTAGATAGCGAAGTATGATTACAGAAATTCTCATCGCTATTCTTATTGGGATATCCTTAGCGGCTCCAGTGGGTCCAACAACGACTGAGGTTTTCAAACGCGGTGTAAATGGATTTTACCATGGATTTTTAACCGGTTTGGGGGCTGCAGCAGCCGATTCCACTTACTTACTGATGGTGTTTTTCGGTCTTTCAGTTTTATTTCTATTTCCACCCGTTAAAATAGCGATCTGGATTTTTGGATGTATAATTTTGATCTACTTGGGTTTGTTGGCTATAAAAGATTTTTTTCAGTTTAGAGAAATTGATCTGCAGTCAAAAGAAGAAAATAGCTCCCAAAAAATGTCAGTACGGTGGTCATTTCCAGCGGGTTATTTAATTACTGTTGCAAACCCACTCACTATCATTTTCTGGATTGGTATTTTTGGATCCTATCTTTCCTCAGTAATTGGTGGAGAAACCCAATTGAGTGCTCTCTTCTACAGTTTCTTTGTTGTTGTAGGAGTAATTCTCTGGTTTTTCGTTCTTTCAGCTATTTTAGGAAAGGGAGGAAGACGAGTAGGTGGTAAATTTCTAAAATATGTTTCTCTTGTGTGTGGCATAATTCTTATTGCATTTGGATTGTGGTTTGGTTTTCAAGCAACCACAAATCTTCTAATAACACTAGTCCCACCGCAAACTTGAGCATATACAAAAATAGAGGTATTGATCACATTTCTTGCCATTTCAAGTCAAGCAATTTTTTATCGAATTTTCCCAAACAAACCTTTTGCCCTTCTCCTTAAAGAATCTCAAAATTTATCGTACAAAATCCTGTTCATTAAACTCCAAATGATAGTCCTCCCTTTTTGAAATCACAATTTATAGTTTTGTCTTTTCTATAGTTTGTAGGGTTCTTATTAAAGGACCTTAGATTATAGATACATATACTGTTCATAGAACTCCAAATGCATAAAAAATGTCAACTACCCCACCTCAAAGGATCGGGGCTTGTTCCGTGAGGAGCGAGAGTAATTAGTTGATTAGCCTAAGAGAGGTCGTGGTGAAACACACATGACGGCATCTACGTTATCAGGAGAGTTCAAGAACACACCAGGGGATGCTTCTCTAGTCCCTTGCTCTGTAAACGGTGGTTTAAACAGAGAGGAAACTCTCAGTGATCATCGTATAGTACTGACTGATAACCTTGGCGAAGAGAACCAACCTGCTTTAACGCGATTTAAAGGAGGAGATAGGACTTGAGAGTACCTATCTATGTGTTAAACATGAGACGGCAACCGCTCATGCCTACCACACAACATAAAGGAAAGAAATTATTACATGAAGGGAAAGCTAAAATTGTAAAACGATGTCCTTTCACTATTCAGTTGAACTATGCTACTGGAGAAACCAGGCAACCGATTACACTCGGAGTGGACATTGGATATATGAAAATCGGGTTTAGTGCCAAGACCGATAAGTTAGAACTTATTAGTGGCACAGTTAAGCTTCGGAAAGATGTTTCTAAAAAAATTGAAGAAAGGCGGATATATCGTAGAACTCGCAGAACTAGATTAGGATATCGTCCACCTAGGTTTAATAACCGAGAACGACCTGAAGGATGGTTAGCACCCAGTATTAAGCATCGCCTTGACTCACATATACGATTAGTGGAAAAACTTGAAATGCTACTACCTATAGCTTTCAAGAAGGTAGAGGTAGCGAATTTCGACACACAGAAAATGCAGAATCCTGAAATTACAGGAGTAGAATATCAGCAGGGCACACTTCAAGGATACGAAGTCAGAGAGTATCTGTTAGAGAAGTGGGGACGTACATGTGCCTATTGTGGCAAAACAAACGTTCCCGTAGAAGTCGAGCATATTGTTCCTACAAGCCGAGGTGGAACAGACCGCGTGTCGAATTTGACGTTATCATGCAGGAAATGTAATCTTAAAAAGGGTGATAAGACCGCCATGAAGTTTGGATATCCTCGTATCCAGCAACAGGCAAAACATCCACTTAAAGCACCAGCATTACTGAATAATATTCGCTGGAGGATAGTCGAGCACTTAGCTGCAGAACATACTTACGGATATATTACCAAATACGAACGTAACAAGTTAGAGCTGGAAAAATCGCATGTTAATGATGCATTCGTCATTGCTGGTGGAACCGATCAAGAACGGTGTCGTCCTTATAAGGTCATTCAAGTAAGGCGTAATAATCGTTCCTTACAAAAGAATAGAAAGGGATTTAAACCGTTTATTAGAAGACAGAAATACCAGATGCAACCCCACGATTTGGTAAAGTATAATGGAAAATCATACAAAGTCCAAGGTGTATTCAATTATGGAACATGGGTACGATTACGTAATTTACATGGGGCTATCGTAAACACTAATATTAAAAACGTTAAGTTGTTGAAATACAGAAAAGGATTAGTATTTATGTTTGAAAACAACAACTAAAATCCTACCATTCAGCTCCGCCTTGGTTGGCGGATGGAGTTTTCTTGTGAAGTTTAGATAAAATGATCCAAGTTTTATGTGATGTTTAATTTATGCTTATCAATAACTAGCAGAATAGTTACAAGATTTAAATAGGTCAAGAACCTCGCCATAAGCGAACATGAGTAATGAAGGTGGTAGTATTGAAAAAAAGAAAGATTCTCGTGACATGCGCTCTCCCATACGCTAATTCTGAGTTGCATATAGCTCATGCACGGAGTACATATATCCCGGGAGATATCTATGTTCGTTATTGCAGACTAAAAGGCCATGAAGTAGTATTCGTAAGTGGGACAGACGAACATGGTACACCTATTAGTCTACGTGCAGAAGAAGAAGGAATTACACCTCTTGAAGTTGCAACAAAATATTATGAACAAGATGCTAATGACTTTAAGCGTCTTGGAATTTCATTCGATAACTTTTCTAGAACAAGCAGAAAACTGCATCATGAAACAACGCAAGAGGTCTTTTTAAAACTCTATGAGAAGGGTCATATTTATGAAAAGGAACTATTGCTTCCTTATTGTCCGAACGATAAAAGATTTCTACCTGACCGATATGTAGAGGGTACATGTCCTTATTGTGGCTTTGAAAATGCGCGAGGAGATGAATGTGATAAATGTGGTAGAGCATTAATGGAAGGCGAATTACGTTTTCCGCGTTGTAAAATTTGTGGTACACCTACCCTAAATAAATTGAGTAAGCACTGGTACCTTAAACTTTCAGATTTTGCAGATAAATTGAGAACGTGGATAGAAACGGAAGATGTACTCCCAGTCTACGGTAAGGACTATTTAATTGGACAATATCTTGAACCCGGATTGGAAGATATCTGTATAACCCGTGATTTAGACTGGGGTGTTCCTGTTCCCCTCGATAATGCTGAAGGAAAGGTCGTGTATGTCTGGTTTGACGCTTT
>JBHLOP010000047.1:0-11175 GCA_048940375.1 Promethearchaeota archaeon
AGTTCTATGATTTCTTTCTCTGCTTGTTTCGCGGCTTTCCATGATTCAATACTTTTGGATACATCGTTGCCGATCCTTACAAAAACTGCAGGATGTATTATTCCGAGTCCAACATGCCCAAACACTGCTGCTAAGACATCATGCTCATCAAAAATTTGCCGCATCTTCTTCATTACACCTATCATTGCAGACAAGGGCACACAAGGATCTGCTATGGCAAATCCCACCTCTCTATATCCTGCTCGAGTTTTTGCAACGGCTATATCTATGCCTGTCCTAGGCAACCACAAGGTATCCATTTCTTTTGGGTCTTTAGACCACTGTATATCGCGCCCACCATGTGTTATACACATTTTTTTAAATAGATTTACCTTTTTCACAAGTGAATCGTCATCGGGTGCTTCAACATCGGTAATCATCATTGCTTTGGCTTCTGGAAAACCTAATTGAAGCGTTTCATTCACCACGTTCAGAGAAAACTGATCTACCAGTTCGATTGCACTTGGCTCGACACCTGCATGTATGATTGCTCTTACAGCAGACATAACATTCTCCATCTCATCAAAAAATATGCCTATTGTCGCTGACGCTTTCGGAAGTGGTGCTACACAAATCGTAATTTTAGTTATAGCACAAAGAGTGCCTTGAGATCCTGCCAATAATCGTATTAAATTGAAGCCGCAGTTGTTTCGTAAGGTATTTGTTCCAAGTTTTACGATCTTGCCGTTGGTTAATACAACTTCGAGACCAATTATCCAGTTGCCAACCTTTCCATATTTCAATCCGTGGTGACCATGAGAATCGGATGCAACTATTCCTCCAAGCGAGCTAACATCCTTCGAGCCGATATCATGCGGAAAAGTGCAACCATATTTCATTAGTTCGCTATTAAGTTCCCCTAGGCTCACTCCTGGTTGTGCTATGCAAATAAAATCCTCAGGAGTTATTTTAATGATTTCGTTCATTTGGCTCATATCGAGGACGATTCCCCCCTTTCGAGGGAGCGAGGATCCAGTAAAACTTGCGCCAGAGCCTCGCATTGTGACTGGAATCCTTTTTTCATTAGCAAACTTTAGCACTTCTGAAACATCTTTCGTCGACTGAGGAAAGACAACTATATCTGGTTTAAGGAGATAAGGTGTTAAGTCACGGGAATATGCTAAGAGGTCTGTTTCATTAGAAATTATATTTTCAGGATTCACAATGTTTAAAAGTTGATGAAGTTCGCTTTTCATCGTTGCATCGCCTTAAATATTTTGTAAAAATAAACTGTTAATGTATTATATAGGCGACATGGAATTCATAAAAATAAATAAAAAATTATGGATATTAGCTCTTAATGTCAAGTGCACCTTTTGGTGTTATGAGCACCTCCATTGTCCTTAAAAGATGTGAACGACATGCAGCAAACTATCAAGTTCGGCGGGCAATCAATGATCAAGCCCCTGAAAAAAATCCTCTTAAAATCGCCCCGAGATCAACCTGAAGAAACAGAGTTATGGAAAGACTTTGGATATTTTCACAAACCTGATCTTAAACAAGCCATTCGTGAACATGAAGAACTCGTTGATTTATTAAGAGGAGAAGGCGTTGAAGTGATCCTAGCAAAAGAAGATGAAAAGGGTTCTAACACACTACTTGATTCTATTTTTGTATTTGATAACGCGATAATGACCAATATTGGTGCTGTCCTTTGTAAGATGGGGAAAACACTAAGAGAAGCTGAAGTTCCCGTTGTTGAAAGAGAAATGCAGCGAATAGGTATTCCAATTTATTTTAAAATTTATGGCGATGCACGATTGGAAGGAGGAGACGTATTATGGCTCGACCCTCAAACAATTATCATTGGTAAAACGCATCGCACTAATGAATTAGGATTCCTGCAATTAAAAATGGCCTTAGAAGAGTTGTCAGTAGAAGTATGTCAATTTCACTTACCCTATTGGAAAGGGCCAGAAGATCTTATCCATTTACTCTCTATAATACATCCTCTGGATAAAGATTTAGCTGTTGCCTATGTTGAACTCATGCCACTTAATATGTATGAATTTCTAAAAGAAAGAGGTATTGAACTTATTGAATTATCCTACGAGGAGTTGAAAGCACACGGTAATAACGTTTTGATGTTGAAACCAAGAAAAGGAATAATGGTAAAAGGAAATAAATCAAAGCTTAAACTAGAAGATTATGGTGTGGAAATCCTAGAATTTGAAGGAGAAGATATCTGCCACAACCGAAGCGGAGGACCGACGTGTCTTTCATTACCTCTTCTGCGGATTTAGAAATTAACGTAAAATCACAGAGCAAATCCTGATCTTGATATTCTTAATAATAACTATTAAAGAAATTATAAAAAACCAATTATAAAAAACAAAACATGAACAATAAAGAGTTGAATTCATTTTTAGACCTAAATCTGTACTACACAATAAAAATATTAAATAATAGTAATGATAATATTATTTATAAAGAAGAAAAGTGTTCTGAGAACTAAATATGGCATATACTTACAGACAATGACTTTTTAATTATTAACACTGACTAAAAAAAAGATGCCAGAAAATAGTATTCCGGCTAAAGATTTTTTAATTTATTTCATTTCGGTTAAATAGCCAGTATGTATGTTTACTAGAGTTAAACTGCCAAATCCTTAAACTGCACCTGGCCCTGGCATGCCGTGATGTTCATCGTAGTGTTCTTTCAGTTCGTCTTTACTCTTGTAACTTATTCCGCAATGCTCACATTCGCCAGATTCGTCCATTTTCGAAATTATAACATCTACATAGCCCGGCATCCCATGTTTTTCCTCAACGTGAGCCATCAGTTCCTCTTTGCTCTTGTACTTGATCCCACATGTTGGGCATTCTCCACTCTCGTCCATCTTTTCTATAGCAGTGTCTACTAAGCCAGAAAGGCCATGTTTTTCTTCGGCATGCTTTTCAAATTCTTTTCGCGTTTTAAATTTGATTCCACAGCTCGGGCAGTCATATGCGCCCATTCATTTCACCTTTTTATTTTCGATTTTACTACCTACCCACGATAGCCATATTGATATAGCTATGCGAGTATGTATAACAATCTTTCACTTATATTATATATATAAGTAAATAGTGATATAGGCAAACGCGCGGTGTGTATTACAATATCAGCAATATCAGCATAATTTGTTTATTATGATTCAATATCAGCAGAAGATTTTATGTATCCTCCTTAACTAATCGAGGCTGGAAGTTTGAAATAAACAATAAATATATTTTTTTTTAATTTTAGTTTAAGAGGAATACGCCAAATCAATTTTAATTGTAGTTTTTCTTCACTTCTTCTTTAAATAAGGGCTTGCTATTAATACCTAACAAATCTAATATATTTCATAATCTTTTCTTAATAGCTCTGTCATAGATCAACCAATTTTCTTTCCAATGCGGGTTTTTCTCTGCTAACATATCTAAGATTATTTTACGTAATTCACCTGTACTCATTTCACTCATTTTTACTATTTGTGCTTCTATTTTGTTCGCAATTTCTCTTGCAATTTCGGGAGGAGCCCCTGCCTTTAAAGAGCTGACTACGATTTTTTCAGGAATGAAATCTTCTTTTTTACCATCCCTTTTAACAATCTTTACCATATAATCCCCTCCTTTGAAAATAATCTTCATTCTTTGTATACTATTATTTTAGTTTTTCCATCACTGCACTAAAAAGAGACATTGATTTTCAATTTACTAAACTCTAAACGATAAAATATTTTATATTATTTTGGAAATTAACTGAATTTATAAATTAGTTGTCTAGATCAATAAATTTTTAAAATTCGCCAAAACGGTAAGATTTTTTATAGAGTGGAAAAATATTTAGATTTTAGACTACCTAAACATCAACCTCTTTAAAGGAGGGGATAAAAATGGTAGGTATTTCAGTTGAGTTTGAAGGACAGATAAGAAGAGTTATAGCTGAGCATGAAAGAACATTCACATTAATGCATGGCAATGTAACAGAATTGGTTGAAGTACTGTGTGATTATTACGGTGAAGGTATCACGACATTGATGAAAGATCCAAGTACAGATCAATATTTTGACAAACACGCATGGATTCTAGTAAATGGAACAATTATAAAGGAGTTACAAGGATTAAATACAATGCTAAAAGAAGGAGACAAAGTAATTGTAGCCTCACCTGTAGGCGGAATGTAATAAACTACTAAGTTGATGCCAAAACATATTTACGGAAAATGATGTGATAATTGTACTCTTTTTATCTCTCCTATAATCCTTTTTTTATTCATTATGATTCATTACAGTTTTATTCGGCTGAGAAAGAAAGTTTAAATAGATTTAGGAAGAAATCCTTCATTTGAACATTTTTGTAATAATGCACAAAAATATTACTTATTGCTTTTGTCAAATAGCTAAAATATATTGCAGTAAACAAATTATTACACATAAAAACTGAGTATGACTTGTTTAAATTAAAGGAAGATGAATAAAATGGAAGATTATCAAAAAAGAAGAGCAGACATGGAAAAACAAATGAAAATGTTAGAACATAATATGAAGCTCATAGAGTATAAGATAGCCGTAATGAGTGGTAAAGGAGGCGTTGGGAAAACAACGACCGCAGTAAATCTCGCAATGGGGTTCGAAATGATGGGATATAGTACAGGTATCCTTGATGCGGATGTTACTGGACCTGATGTAGCTTTAATGCTAGGTTTGGAAGGACGTCGTATAGAACAAACAGGTCCATTCGGAATGATGCCTGTAATGCATCCTTCTGGGATTCGAGTGATGTCACTCGCATTTCTGCTCCAAACCCCTGATACCCCTGTGATTTGGAGAGGGCCACTCAAAACTACTGTAATACGTCAATTTCTGGCAGAAGTATATTGGGATCAACTAGACTTCTTGATTATCGATTTACCTCCAGGAACTGCAGATGAGCCAATGTCCGTTGGTCAACTTATTCCAGATCTTGATGGTGTTGTAATTGTAACTACTCCACAAGATGTAGCGTTACTAGATGTACGGAAATCTATCGGCATGGCAGGAAAAATGAATGTTCCAGTTCTCGGTATTCTAGAAAATATGAGTGGTTTAATATTCACGTGCCCAGATTGTGGAAAAGTAACAGAAATTGACCTTTTTGGTAAAGGTGGCGGTGAGAAAGTGGCAAAAGAACTAGGTATTCCCTTCCTAGGACGGATTCCGCTGGATGTAAAAATACCTGAAGATTCTGATAAAGGAAATCCATTCGTTGCAGAACATCCAGATAGCCCTGCAGCAAAGGCCTTCAAAGAAGCTGTAAAAATGATTATAGCGAAACTAGAGGATGAAAAATAATAAGCTAAGAGAACGGGTTTTCCGTCCTTTACTTATTTTTTCCACAAAAGGGTTCTATTTTGTGAAATTAGAATCTTAAGATGCGAAACACAGTGCGCTTCCTAACTATCACGACAATATTTTTCTAGCATTTCTGTCGTCAGAATTGCTTGGGTAATGTCTGATGAAAGAACACTCGGTTTTACGTTTAATCTATTGGCGAACTCGAATGCTTCTTCCATATCGCCATAATAAATATAAAATCGATAAACAAACTCTCCCTCTAAGTATTCTTCCATAAACTTCACATATGTTTGATTTAACTCTGCACCAATGTGCCTGGTAGTACAGTCTTTTATAATATTGACATCGTTCCCCAAGTATATCCAGCCATTGGCAAGCGTAAGAAGCGGAGATTCATCCCAATATTTAGATGCGTTTAGATATTTAGTCCCCATAGGACTATAATAACATGAATCAGTTAAGTTGAAGGTTATACCTATCTGCTTTTCTCTAGTGGCATTTATCCTTATTTCCAATAAATAAAGTCTATCAGTATAGTTATAGCAAGTGTAAGTGTAATTGTCGCAACTTATACTGATATTAATTGGTGTTTCTGTTTCTTCGTAATGAGGAATGCCAAAATCTTCAACTATATTGTCGGTTTTTGTATCTATTACTACCTCTGAAGTTATACCCAGCTTCTTAGTCATATTAAATGTTAGCTCCTTGCTTATTTTTGTAACACTCTTTGCCTTCTCCTTAGCGTATTTGGTTTCGAATTCTTTTGGTGTCCAACCTGTGCCATCTGTGACTTCGGACAATAATAATTCCTTCCATAATTCAGAAAGAGTATCTTTTTGATCACTAACGTCAAAATTATTATCTTCGGCGATCTTAATGAGTGTCTCTGCTGATAATAGACTAGTCCTGGCCTGGTATCTAAGGGTATTGATATAATTATTATCCTCATATTCGTTCTTGTTTCTGCCCATCCAAACATAGAGGTCTCCTTGCGCAAGATCAACTACTGACTCTGCTTTTTCTGCTTCAAAACCCTTTTCTAAAGCTGTATAGACCAATTCGGATACCGTAACAAATTTATAACCATCATCTTCATAGCGTTCTAAGTCTCTCTCATATTTTTCCTGTTTGCTATCTTCAAATTCAAAATCAATGCCAGTTTTTTTGCCATTAAGAATTTCTCCATCGCCATGATACGCCCATTCATAATAAAGAGTTTTGTCATCATCATTAGACGATATATTTATTGTTGCTGGGTGATCTAGAACAATATAAGCAGATTCCTCGTTCCATTCTGCTTGCCATAAGAAATTCTCTTTATATGGATCGTGAGACCCTTGCACTTGATCATATTTTCTAAAAGCCCTGTCTCTGCCAAGATAAATATTATATCCGTATTTACGCATAATTTCTGGTAAAATAGGACTCCATTGCCATTCTTGTGCTCCAAAAACGTTACTTCTTTTTATATCATTTTTTTCAAGGATCTCATCGGATACTTCTATCGATTTCATTAAATCCAATTTTGGATATGCAACAAAAAATTGATCTGAATAATGTGTTACTACTAACTCCATTTGACCTCTTTTAGTTAAGTCTCTTATCAATTCTAATACATCAGGATAATCTCTATCCATTACTTCAATTGCGTATCCTTGTATCTCGAAAGTGAATTTGTATTGAGGATTATCATCATAGAATTCGAGAAGATTGCGTATTAAATCATTTATTATAGACTCTTCTGATTCATAATTGCCACAATAGAACTGTAGATTGAAATGGAAATAACTCAGTACAAAATGTGTATCATCTTTAAAGGATTTTACTTTTAGTGAAAACGATTTCCCCAAAAAATGCTCTTTGCCGTCTATTACACAGTACAATGAAACCTTATGCTTTCCTCCCCTCTTCAAGAGGTAGTTACTTTCAATTTCCTTAATACTGTAGTGGGATATTGATATTTTTTTGCTCCATATAACTTGCTCTTCTTTCCCATTAATTTCATCTTTTATAATAACATTTATTGTTCCACTTTCAGAGTTTTTATTCGATATCTTTACAAAAATCTCAATAGTATCTCCTACACATGGCTCCCCAAAGGTTTTTGCTCCAAAATCATGGATTTCAGGTTTTAAGCTTATCTGATGGGGTTGAGTCGAAATCTGTGTGTCAAAATCTAAATGTTGAATGGCATTAAAGGTATGAAATACAGAGATTCCTGTCGCAGAGAACCATATGATAAACAGGGCAGTAAGAAATTCCTTTATGGGAAAGCTTTTAATGGACTTTAGAATTTGCTGTTTATTCAAAAATGCTTCAACTCCAGAAAAACTTTGCCCTATGTGACCCTAAGAAAAAACCGTTATACAGTTATATGTATTTTTTTGTCAGTATTGAGAAACGCTTGAAGGAGTACTTTCTAACATTATTTTCAATAGTGAATTCTGCTGTACCATTTAGAATTTGTTCAAATGCCTTCTCCATTCGTTCTATAACCATTGGGACGAGTGGAACTGCATTATGTGCAGGGAAAACTTTAGTGATCTTAGATTGCCAGTTTTGTCTTAGTTTTTTCATTGTCTCATAGTATATTTTGACGTTGCTTCCCCCAAGATGAGCGTACAGGGGTCCTTCATAGATTACATCTCCTGAAAACAGTACTTTGTTATAATCATCAAATAAACAGATGCTCCCTGGTGAATGTCCAGGAGCGTGGATTATTTTTAAGGACCTGTCATCAAGTTCAATGATATCTCCATCTTGAAGAAGTCGTGTAGCATGGGATGAAACAATTTTAAAAGTTTTTGGGTTGAATTCAGGAGGTGGAGGTCGATTGAAGTTCTTTTCGTCAATAATATAGTCCATAATTTCCTTTTTTTGTGGTGCAAAGAGAAGTTCTTTTTCAGTGTTATGAATCGCTATATTGCGAAATAGGTGATTTCCTCCGATATGATCGTAATGTGAATGTGTATTTATGACTAGGACATCGTCTAAATCCTCTTTTTCAAGCAATTGAAGTGCCACACGGCCAATGTCGCCAATCCCCATCCCAGAATCGATTAAAACAGGAGGTTCTGTTTTTAGCAAATAAGAATTGATCCATTCAGCGTGTCCTGGCTCAGAAATTAAGAATATATTGTTTAAAACTTCTTTTACTTCGAACCATGAATTTTGTGAACTCATTTCTTTCACAAATTCTCATTATTTTGAATATTGAATAAAAATGATGGCTTACGTTTTTATTTAAAACGTTGCTTCCTCTTATAGAAACACCATCGTAGGTGATTATATGGATTTGATAAAGTTTTTTGAAGTTACAAATATCTTAAAACGACTTCCAAGAACAGGATGGCTAGTAAAAGGTATTAAAGATCCCGAATCTGTTGCAGCACATTCATTTTCGACCACGCTCATGGCTCTGATTCTAGGGATTGACAGAGACGATATCAACCTTCAAAAACTTTTAATCATGTCCATTTTACACGATATAAGTGAAAGTCAAATAGGTGATCTAACTCCTTCTTCGATTGAATTGCTAGGAGGAGACGAAAATAAAAGAGAGTTGGAAAAAAAAGCAACAAAAAAAATATTTGAATTATTAGACAAGAAGAAACGAGAAGAATTGTTCGCAATTTATGAACAATATATTAACAATGAAACAGAGGAAGCAAGGTTATTACATCAGATAGACAAATTAGAAATGCTTCTTCAAGTTGTCGAATATCAAAGAGCAGGTTATCCTAAAGAAAAACTAAATGAATTTTGGAGTGCTGCTGATTCTATAACTGACGACACTCTTGTTGAGATTTTAACATACTTAAAAAACAGCTACGATAACAGGAGTTCTTAAAAAGTGCAAAGCCCAGCCGGTCCCTATTACATTGTCCGTTGCTCATCTTGCAGCAAACCTCAGATTTATCTATTACAAAAAAAATACGCAAAATCAAGAAAAAAAACGTGCCCTTTTTGTGGAAAGAATTTTACAATTCATCTAGAACAAGCAATTGCGGGGTTTAGCACACCAAAATTAGCCCGCTCCTTCTTGTTGAACTTAACCGAGAAAGAAAGGCTTAATGAAGCAGAATCCTGAATGACAAAGCATCAAATAACTCTTCAATGATTTTTAAGTTTCCTAATTTGTTCTACCACTTTAGGCAAGAATTCACCAGATTTTGCTTCAATGCGAACATCAGCCAAATTATCAAGCTGAGTTGGGCCTTTATTAATTATGATAAGTTTTGCTCCTGAACGTTTAGCTATGACCGGAAGTTCTGCTGCAGGGTAAACGCTCAGCGAAGAGCCAACTACTAACATCACATCACATTTTCTCGATTGATTCTCAGATTCTATAATTTCCTTTTCAGGCATTGGATCATTAAAATTGACAATTGAAGAAATTATTCGCGACTTGCAATGGGGGCATTTAGGTTGATTTGATCTAGGCCTTTCAGTCCGATAACCCTTTCCATGAATCATATCATCCCAACCAATTTCCTGTTTGGTAAAACGAGCATCACAGTCCAAACATTTCGTCAGTGCATGGTTGCCATGAAGTTCAGCAAGAATTTCAGGCGGAATTCCAGATTTTAAATGAAGATTGTCAACATTTTGTGAGATTAAATACTTCAAAATATCAAGTTCATATAGATCAACAAACGCATAATGACCAGCATTTGGCTCAATTTCAGAAATTGGCTTTTTAGGGAGCTTCGGTTGTAGTCCTTTATCTCGAAGTGTCCAAACTCCTTCAGGTCCTCTATAGTCTGGCAATCCTGATTCTGTTGAAATACCAGCACCCGTAAAGCCGACCATATAATTCGAATTCGCTATGATTTTAGCGACATGTTCAACATCCTTGATGGAAAACACCTAAATTTATCACTCCTTGAAAGATGTAATTTGTTAAACAAATATGTTATCTTTAAGACCATGTATATTATTCTTATTATCGTAAATAACTCTCTGATTCAAATAAGAGTCTATTTCACAATAAATTGTACTTTAAGGTAAATATGACTTTGTGTTTGGTTTTGCAGAAATCAAAATAAGATATTCATTATTTTAAGTCCTCTACTCTAAATTTTTCTGATGAAATGAGAGTTTTTAAAAGTTTATATGCTCCGCATTGGTAATCTTTCTCCCAGTGCTCCTGATCGTCGGCATAAAATTCGCAGAGCGGTTTACATATTTTGTCAACAAGTGATTGATCAATGGAGGTAAAGGGTGGCTTTGTTTCTCCAGTCATATCAACAAGAGGACGAATTCTATTAGTTAAATCTCGTAGCTCGCTGATAATTATTGATCCGTCTACAACTTTTTCTTTTATAATTTCCCAAGCACCACATTCTTTTTCTTCTGGATCGTCTTCCTGTCCTTCTTTATAGAATCTACAAAGAGGACGACATACATTTTCATAAAGTTGTTTCTTGAGATTTATTTCTCCAATGTTTGATTCATTCTCTTTCATTATACATCATTATCCGTCTTCGAAAGCTACTCTTCAGTGCTCTATATTTGTTTTATGAAACCATATTTGATGAAAAAGACTATTTATATTCGATTTCTTCGGCAACAAATTTTCTCGCATCACTCCCAAACAATGCTTCCACTAAAAAAAGCGACATATCCATCCCCGCCGTAACCCCTGCTGATGTTATAACATTTCCCTCAATTACAAATCTTTGTTTGACCATTTCTATATTTTCGTATTTGTCAAGTTCGTCAAGGACACCTTTCCAAGTCGTAGCCTTTTTACCGTCAAGAAGCCCTGCTTCTGCTAAAATAAATGCTCCTGTACAAACTGAAGTGGTATATTTTGCTGTTTCAGCAGTTTT
>JBHLOP010000048.1:0-11160 GCA_048940375.1 Promethearchaeota archaeon
AATTCGATTTTTATTGTATCTCCATCCGAAAACAATTTTGCAACGTTTTCTGGTACTCTTTTCATTACTCCCCCAAAACCTATATTTTCAGAATAATTGATACACTCTAAAACAGTTTCTTTTATTTTGTTCGAGCCGATTGGTGGAAAAAAATAGGATTCTTCCTCTGGGCTTGCTATGATCGTTATATTATCGTTAAGCATTGCCCATTTGAAGTTGTAATAATGCCTCCACATGAATAGATTTGTGAAAGTGAATTCAGAAATCGTAGGAGGGTATTTTCTAAAACATTCATCAAAAATGGCCTTATCTTCGATCCCAAGTTCTTTGAAATCAGGAAATGTTGGATGTTGTGCCATACATTCACCAAATCGTAAATTCAATCATATGTACATCTACAAGAATTCATTACAATGATTTCTAAAAGATTTAAACTTTTTTGCCTAACAGATAAACACCAAATAGCATAATAAAACCTGCTGAAATTTGAATAATTGACAAAGATTCCTTTATTAAAAAAAACCCAAAAAATGCACCAAAAAGGCTAGACGTAGCGAAAGTTACACTTGTTTTTGTTGTTCCTATAAGTTTTAAGCCTAACATGAATAAAATTAATGAGAGTCCGATGCTAAAGAATCCTACAATCAACAAATAAACGATAATTAATACGTTAAAATTGAAAGGAAGGCCCAAGGTATAAGAAACCATTAAGACGATTGATCCTCCGCAGAGTGATTTAAGCGAAACAATGTGAATAATATCTCCCTTCTGACTTAATATCTTACTAAAATTGTTATCCACAGCCCAAAAAAAAGTACCAAGCAAAACTAATACATTTCCATAAAATGCAACTCCAAAATCAACGCTAATCGCTTGCAAGTTTGTAGTCAGAATGATCGTACAGACTATGATCAGTATGATCGCCAACAAATCTTTCTTTTTTATTGTTTCTTTAAAAAGTACTATGGCTATCAGAATTGTGAAAAGGGTTTCAGCATTAATCAGAAGTGATGCATTTACAGCGGTCGTTACCGACAATCCATACAGATAGAAGAAAGGGGCTAATATAACACCACTAACCACTACGAGGACAAAAATTTTGATATTTTCTTTTGGCAATGTAATCTCAGCGGAAACTGGAGCGATCAAATGATGATATCGTGGCTTTATTGACAAAATTGAATGCAAGAGGATAAGAAAAAGACCTGATAATAGATAAACAAATCCACCTAACACAAGTGGATGTACATCAATCAAGATCATTTTATTTATTACGGTCCCAAGTCCAAACATAATGGCTGCAAGTAATACTACAACGTAGCCTACGTGATGTGTCAACTTAAAACACCATTGTGACGGCTATCTTACTTAGAATTTCTTTGAGGATGCCAGGTAAATTCAGCTAAAACTATAGTTTCTTATATTTTCCAATCAAAACCGCTTGCTCTATAACATGACCTTTCATAGCTTTTTCTACAGTCTTTTTGTTACTTTTTTCTTCAAGTGCTAATTGTGTATCTAAGGCGTAAAGTTTGAAATAATACCGGTGTGTTCCAGATGGAGGACATGGTCCACCATAATCGTTGCGCCTCCAACTATTTTTACCCACAACCCCTCCTTTTGGAATACTATCCTCTGCAATTTTTAATATACTAGGGTCTAGATTCCAGACAACCCAGTGGTCCCAAGCCCCAATTGGTGCATCAGGATCATCCATAATGAGTACTAGACTCTTTGTCTCTTCCGGGATTCCCTGGATAACCAATTCTGGGTTGACATCATCTCCTTGACAGGTATATTTCTTTGGAATCAATTCTTCATTATTAAAAGCTGGACTTCTTATTTCCAGCATCACATCACCTCCATCAAGATTAACTATTTGTAACAAAGAACGTCTTAAATTTTTATGATGTGGTAAGAGATTGTTAACTGAATTGACTTGCGGTGGATGAAAAAGGTCGCACACAAAGGTTTAAATGTAGTATCATCTTAATCTCTGCGGCTATTAATTACGAATGATTATTCGTTTCTACCGACGAAAAAAGACCTTATTATGGAGACTCAAAACTTGGTTTGTACAGTTATCGTTGGAGGATTTTTCGGCGACGAAGGGAAAGGAAAGATCGCCTCATATCTGGCAATTTCGGATGAACTCGCTGCGATGGTGAGAGCTGGTTGTGGAACAAACGCGGGTCACACCGTAGTTTTCAATGGTGAAAAATTCAAACTTCGCCAAATTCCTTGCGGCTTTGTAAACGAGAAAACGAAACTTTACATGTCTGCCGGTGTTTTAGTAGACCCAGAAGTTATCCTCAAAGAGATCGAAGAAACAAACACGAAAGAACGGCTTAAAATTGACTTACAGACAGGAATCATTGAACCGATACATCGTGAACGAGATAAAGGTACAATTATCTCAAAAAAAATCGGGACTACTGGTTCAGGAAGTGGCCCCTGTAATGTTGACAGAGCGTCTAGAGTTGGAAAAATAGCAAAGGATATTCCTGAACTTGCAGAATACTTATGTGATGTAGCTCTCGAAGTAAACGAATTTATTGATGCCCAAGAGAATGTAGTTCTCGAAGGAACACAAGGGACATTTCTTTCGCTATACCATGGCACCTATCCCTACGTAACAAGCAAAGATGTATGCGCAAGTGCCATATGCAGTGATGTTGGCATCGGTCCTACTAAAATAGAGGAAGTTCTTGTCATCTTTAAAGCATATGTAACACGTGTTGGCGAAGGACCTTTAGAAGGAGAATTATCCGAAGAAGAGACGATAAGGCGAGGATGGCAGGAAAAAGGTACAGTGACAGGACGTACAAGAAGAGCAAGTCCTTTTAATTATAAGTTGGCAAAACGGGCAGTATTTTTAAATGGGGCGACTCAATGTGCAATTACAAAATTAGATGTTGTATTTCCTGATGCAAAACGTATAAAAACTTTTGAAGAATTGCCGAAAGAAGCAATTGAGTTTATCCATAAAATTGAAGCCCAATTGAAGATACCAGTCACCTTGATCGGAACAGGCCCGGGAGTAGAAGAAATTATTGATAGAAGGGCTTAAGAGGAGGAAAATAAAATGTATACTATTATTGCAGAAGATCTATCAAAGAAAAAAGGTCAGTTTTTTGAAGATTTAATCACATTCCTTGAGGAAAAACTTCCTAGATTTACTTCAATTAAAATCGAAGGATCGGACATTATAGTGTCAACTGACTCTCCTGAAAGAAATTTTAGCAAAAGAACTCTTCGTCAACTTGTCCGAAAACATTTACATAATGTCCGACTAAAGGGAGAACTAAAAATAATCGCAGGAGATAAAGACGAATATATAATCAAAAAACGGAAAGGTATAGAACTCGAAATTGAAGAAGAGGAAGAAGAAGAGTTCTAAAAGCGCATAAGTGCAAATAAGAGTTTTCAATCTTTTCTTAAATTTTCTTACTTTAGAGATAAATTTCAGTAGAATATATTTGAGTAGAACTCCTTAATGGGATGCGATTTTATGAAGGAAAAAATCTCTGTCACGTTAGCACAAATGGATCCTACTTTGGAGAACAAAGAATTAAATCTTCAAAAAATGCAAAGTTGGATCGAACGTGCTGCTCGCGAAGAGTCAGACTTAATTATATTCCCAGAGATGTCTTTGACGGGCTACAGTCTGCGTGATCACGTTTTTACACTAGCAGAACCCATTCCTGGTGACTCTGTTGTGAAAGTAGAAAAAATTGCGATGGAAAACAATCTATATGTGATCTTTGGAATGCCAGAAATGAGTGATAAATTAAAGGGAGTCATCTATAATTCAGCTGTCCTCTTAGGTCCTCAAGGTTATATTGGTAGATATCGAAAACAATTCCTTCCTACCCATGGACCCTTCGAAGAACTTCGATATTTCAGGCCAGGCCCTGTTCCAGAAGTTTTTGAAACTTCAATTGGCACTATAGGTCTCCAAATTTGCTTCGACGCCTTTCTTCCAGAAGTATCAAGATTTCTTGCAGTAGAAGGGGCTGATATCCTTGTTAATATATCTGCAGCTCCAGCAATTGGTAAAGCATATTCAAGATGGGGCAGGGCTTCATTTGAGACGGTAATACCGGCTCGAGCTATGGAGAATACTGTTTTTTTTGTTTATGCTAATCTAGTTGGTGTAGAAAATAGTGTGCTTTTCTGTGGGGGCAGCGAAATTGCAGGACCTAATGGAGAAATTCTAGCCAAGGCTAAGTATGATGAAGAAGATTTTTTAACTACTGAAATTGATTTGAAGCAAATCCAAAAAACAAGGCGTTCATTTACTTTCCTTACTCATATTCGCCCAGAGTTGTATGATCGAATTTCTGATCGTATAAGAAAAATTTGATTCGGTAATTTGAGGTGTTTTTCAACTGTGAATTTAAATGAATTTACGGCGCATGAATTGCTCGAAAAACTTGAATCACAAGAAATATCAGTTGAATCCATTGTTTTTGCATGTTTCGAGCAAATTGAACGCTTTGATAAGGATTTAAATGCATTTATAACACTTACAAAGGACACCGCGCTAGATCTGGCAAAAGAATTTGACAAGACATTCCCTAAAGATCAATGGGGGACGCCTCTGTTCGGAATCCCTCTTGGCATCAAGGACACAATCTCGACAAAGGGAATTCGTACTACCTGCGGCTCAAAGATGCTTGTGAGTTATGTTCCGCCGTATGACGCGAAGGTCGTTGAACTCATAAAGAAATATGGGATGATCCCTCTTGGTAAGATGAACATGGATGAGTTCGCGATGGGGAGTAGCACAGAATCTAGTTATTTTGGACCTACATTAAATCCTTGGAGTCTAGATAGAGTACCTGGTGGTAGTAGTGGGGGAAGTGCTGCTGCAGTCGCAGCAGATGAGACAATAATGGCTCTGGGGACAGATACTGGAGGATCAATTCGTTGCCCAGCAAGTTTTTGCTCTGTCGTTGGTCTTAAACCAACTTATGGTCTAGTCAGTAGATATGGATTAATCGCATACGCTAACAGTTTAGAACAAATAGGACCGATTACAAAAGATGTTCACGATGCCGCATTGTTGCTGACTATAATTGCTGGGTATGATCCAAAAGACAGTACAAGTGTTGATAATCCTGAAGAGGACTATACGAAATATTTACAGGATGATGTTTCATCAATCAATATTGGTATACCACAGGAGTTTATCTCAGAAAGTATAGAAGGCACAGATGAATCTGTTATAAAATCCGTATGGGCCGCTATACATAAACTAGAGGATCTAGGTGCCGCATATACAGAATTATCTCTTCCGTCATTGAAATATTCCCTCCCAGCGTATTATATCATTGCCATGAGTGAAGCGAGTTCAAATCTTGCCCGCTATGATGGCGTTCGTTATGGGTATCGAATAGAACGAGATAAAGGAATGGATGAAACAATAAGCGAAAATAGAAAAACAGGATTTGGAGCAGAAGTAAGACGTCGAATCATGCTTGGGACATATGCACTTTCAGCAGGGTATTATGACCAGTATTATCTAAAAGCACTCAAAGTTCGAACCATAATTAAGCAAGATTTTGAAAAGGCATTTCAAGATGTTGATGTATTAATTGGACCGACAATGCCGTATCTACCTTTCGGAGTGGGAGAAAAGATTGATGATCCATTAGCAATGTATTTAGCGGACATTTATACGGTATCAATTAACCTTGCAGGAGTCCCTGCGGTTTCAATTCCATGTGGTTTCAAAAATGGGTTGCCTATTGGATTACAAATTATAGGAAATTCCTTCAAAGAAGGTCAGATTCTTCAAGTTGCTTATGCTTTTGAACAAAACTCAGAATACCACAAACAAAAACCAGACTTCTCCTAACAAGTTTGATATTTCAAGTAATTAATCTAAGTAAGAAGAAGTTTCCTTTGTATTTCAAAATTATCGTTGAAGGTAGAAATTTGACACATAAAAATTTATATAGATACTTCAATTTTCGGGAATATGTAATCAAAGAAAAGGATTTAAATTCTACTTGGTGTTCAGAATGTGTTAATAGATATATTCCACCGTTTAAACTACTTGTTCTCTTGCGAAAACAAGCTTAGTGATACCTTGAAAAATCCTTTTAATTCTTTTAAAATAAATTCAATAAATCTGAGATAAGGCAAAAGGTGAACTAAAATGGTAAAGGTAAAAGGTGAAGAAGAAATTCAGAACATGGTAAAAACGCATCCGCTTGAATTGAGGCGCATTTTTTCGATTACTGCTCATATCGATCACGGTAAAAGCACTGCCTGCGATTTTCTTATGAGACGTGCTGGTTTGTTAAGTGATACTTTAGCAGGCGAAAGAAGGCTAACGGACTACGACGAAGAAGAACAAATGCGAGGAATAACAATTTTTACGTCAGTCGTACTCCTCAATTATGATTTTGAAGGTAAAACATATTTATTAGAGATTAATGATACTCCTGGCCACATCAGTTTTACTGGCGAGGTAAGCCGTGCGCTTCGAGGAAGCGATGGCGCTGTTTTGCTTGTAGATGCACTTGAAGGCGTAATGACACAAACAGAAACGAATATTCGCCTATCGGTTGGTGACGAATGGTGCAAGCCCGTGTTATTCATTAATAAAGTAGATCGCTTAATTCGAGAGCTAAAATTACCACCACAAGAAGTTATTGAGAGATTCGACGGCATTATCAAAGAAGTGAACAGGGTAATTAAAGAAGTTGCTCCTGAAAGATTCAAGGACGAATGGTCTGTAAATGCAACTGCAGGAAAAGTTGTATTTGGGAGTGCAAAGGATGGCTGGGCTTTTACGATACCAATGCTACAAAGAAAGGGCATTTCTGCTAAAGTTGTAATTGAAAAATATCAAGAGGCAATCGATGAAAACTCAGAAGAACCAATCCTATGGTTACGAGAAAACCTCCCCTTAGACGAAGCCATGCTCGAAGTTGTGATTGAACATTTACCAAGCCCAAAAGAGGCACAAAAATATCGTATGGAGCATCTATGGCGCGGCGATATCTCAAAAGGAGAGAATATCTCATCAGCTGATGAAATCAAGGATGACATTGAAGCATTGGCAGCTTATTCCTTGTTAAATGTAGATCCTAATGGACCTCTTATTGGATTATTGACAAAAATTTTCATTCATCCCAAAACTAAACGCCCAACTTTGATTGGACGCGTACTTTCTGGTACACTTCGTCAGGGTGATGAAATCTATTTGGCAAATGCTCGACGGACGGCAAGACTCAGACGTTTAGGTATTATGGAAATTGATTCATTATTAGCCGTTGATGAAATCCCCGCGGGAAATCTCTTTGCTGTAGAGTTACCGGATATTGTACCTTCAGGTGAGACGTTCTTTTCATTAGAAAACAAAGAAATCCCTGGCTTTGAAAAGATAGTTTATGCTTCTGATGCGGTTGTTAGCCGTAGTATAAAGCCTGAGGATCCCAAAGATCTAGCAAAATTAGGTGATGTGGTTGGCAAGTGGGTCATGGCAGATCCAACAGCTTCATTCCGTAAAGACGAAAAAAGTGGTGAATATATTCTAAGCGGAATTGACCCTCTACAAATCGACATATTAACTAAGCGTGTACAAGAAGAAGTGCCAATTAAGATTGGTATCCCAATAACTGTGTATATGGAAAGAATCCGTCGACAAGGTGTTACCATTAAGACTAAGTGTACGGAAGGGCATAATAAACTTGAGTTATATGTCGAACCTCTTGATGATAAAACAATAAGATTAATCAGAGAAGAACAAATCGATGAATATCAAGATAAAAAAGAACGGGCAAAAATATTAAGAGAAGAGGCTGGCTGGGACACGAAAGAAGCAAGGAATATTTGGGCGATTCAAGGACCCAATATCTTGGTAAACAAAACCGTTGGAGTGCAAAGACTTGATAGAATTAAGGCATATGTTATCTCAACCTTCCGTGATTTTACATTTGAAGGAGGACTTGCTAAAGAGCCAGTTCTGGGGTTAAAAGTTGTAGTCACAGACGCTATAGTTCATGAGGATCCTGCTCATACACGTGCTGGACAGATATTTGTAATGACGTTTTCAGCTTTGAATGTTAGTTTTCTTTCAGCAGATCCTGCTCTCTATGAACCTATCCTTCGAATGGATGTTAAAGTACCTGAAGAATACATGGGATCTATTATTTCCATCTTGTCGCAACACCGGGGTAAAATCATTGATACACAAACCTCCAGAGGCACAGCATATGTTCACGGAGAAATTCCCGCTTCAGAATCTGTAACTGGCATTGATGAGGTCATTCGAAGTAGCACTCAAGGAAGAGCGTTCTTCGGTTACCAATTTGTACGCTATGAAATGTTGCCCAGAGATATGCAATATCCAACTATCAAAAAGATTCTTGAAAGGAAGCACAGCGAAGGCAAGGAGATCAGGGAAGAGATTGCTACTCCCTTCACTTTCAAAGCACGTTTCTACCCTGATTTTGGTGCTTGGAAAAACGGAATACTGCAACATATGGAACAAGATTACAATAAACTTGCTGTTAAAGAACTCGTAGACCATATGCGCTCAACTGACTGAATGTAACTACTTTTTTTCTTTTCTTTTTTTGAAATCCTTTTATTAAATTGTACTCACAATATTTGTGAGATCTATGCCACGTAAAATCAAAGAAACTGTAGGAAAATCTTTAGTTATTGGAAAACTTCCTATCGGATGCCAATATTGTATTCAAGGACAAAAGTTAGTACTTTTTGTGACTGGTCTTTGCAATAAGCCTAAGAATTGTTTTTGGTACTGCCCTTTATCTGAAAATAGAAGAGATCGAGATGTAATTTATGCAAATGAACTTTCAGTTACAAGAGACTCCGATATACTCCTTGAGGCTCAATTAATGAGTGCAAAGGGCGTAGGCATTACAGGAGGGGAACCGCTTCTTTTTCCTCAGCGGGTAAACCATTATATTCGTCTCTTAAAAGATTCATTTGGGGCGAGATTTCACATTCATCTCTACACAAATGGTATTTTCTTAACCGAAAAGTTGCTTTCACAATTAATTGATGCAGGATTAGATGAAATAAGATTTCAGCCATGTGAAGATATTTCTGAACAAATGAAATGGGCTGAAGAATATGAACTTGATGTCGGAATTGAGGTACCAGTAATTCCAACAGAGGACAGTATTAACAAAATAAAGTATTTCGTGCGGCTTTTAGAGAACATTGATAGATCTTTTATAAATTTGAACGAATTTGAATTTACGGAATCACAAGCAAGTGAGTTAAAAAATCGAGGTTTCGTTCTCAAAGAAGGAACATTTGCTGCTGTTCAAGGCAGCGAATCCACAGCAGTTAAACTGCTAGACTGGATTCTAATAAATAGCAATATAACTGCCCATTATTGCCCTATTGTTACCAAGGATCAATATCAATTTAAGAATAGATTACGCCGACGTGCAAAAAACGTTGCCAAACCTTTTGAAAAAGTGACTGAGGATGGCCTTCTTCTGAAAGGCGTTATAAAAGGTGAATTCTCAAAAGAAGCACTCAATGAACTGCGAAATAGATTAATTCGTGAATTTAACGTTCCACCTATGTATATTGGAGTCAATCTGGAAAAAAAAAGACTTGAAATTAGTGGATGGATTTTAGAGGAATTATCTTCAACACTTAAAGAATTAGGCTTTACATGTGGTATTGTAGAGGAATATCCTACAGTAGATGCGCTAGAGGTCTTATATATTCCACTTTAAAACATATTCCTGTGAGAAAAATGAGCAAGAAACCCGTTCTAAAAGGCGATCGGGTCGAAATTATTTATACAGATGACGTCTGGAAACTTCTCAAAGAGAAGAGGGGACGTACTATTCAAATTATCGAATGCTTAAATCACTATAATATCCGCTCTTTTGTTCACGGAAGCGTTGCTAGAGGTTCTGTATCGCAGGAGAGCGATATTGATGTTGTTATCCCATATGTAATTCCTTCTTTTTCAGTTGAATTAGCTCTTCGAGAAGGCTTGGGTATTAATGTCTTTCAGAAGCGAGAAATTGTGCATGCCACACCATATCATACTCCAAAAGCTCATATACTCATAGATGAACTAACAACTGTGACGTTTCCTTTAACAGCTTTGAGATCGCGGGAGCATGAATTTTATGCTTTTGGAGGAAAACTTGATTTAAATGAGTTAAAAACGGGAAAACGTGTACCTGGTGTTGACAAAAGACTGATCTTAATTGAACCAAGCGCAAATGGACATTATGAGTGGCCTATATTCGGACGTGAGAGTGAAGCAGCTAGAATTATTGGAGTGAGCATAAATATTGTTGAAGAACGCGTCAAAATCCTACTAAGACGTGATGATATTGGACGTACTGGAACCTATCTGAAGCGCATGCTTCAAAAGGATGAAATATTTGAAGAAGTATTCAAAAGAATAATAGATTCTGATCCTGTGGTTAGACGAAGAGTTCAAAAAGACACATAATTAGGGTCTACTAGGGTTTTTTAACGCTATCATCTATCCAGTCAAGATATTCTTTGCTACCTGCGATAATAGGTATTGCAATGACTTCAGGACACTCATAAGAATGCTTAACTTTAATTTCTTTAATTATCGTTTCAATTAAATCTTTCCTTGTTTTAATAATTCCAAGTGCTTCATTGTCTTGTTCAATTTTTTTCTCCCACCAGTAAATTGATGCAATGTCAAATAAGTTAACACAAGCAGCCATTTTTTTTTCAACTAATTCTTGTGCAATTTGTTCTGCTTCCTTCTGATTTGCTGCAGTAAAAATCATTAAACAGTACTCATTTTGTATTCAATCACCCCCATTTCTCATCTTAAGAGACTAATTCGATCTAAACTCTAATTATCGATGCTTTTTATAAGAAATTGCGCAAGGCATGGCATCTTAGAAGTGCAAATGTTTTTAAACGTAATTATCTATACTATTTCCTGCGACAGTGGTAGGCTCGGGGAGCTGGCCCTGCCCTGTAACCTGCAATGGGCCTTAGCAGGGAGCAGTAACCTAATGGGCAATATTTTCTTGCCTTTGTTGGTCTTGAAGCCACGACAGTGAAGCCTCGCCTCATGGGACTTGCGGAGATGGAACATTCTTTGGAGGAAGGATGTCACCTTCTTTATGAGGCGAACCTGGCCAGGCCCGGAAG
>JBHLOP010000049.1:0-11157 GCA_048940375.1 Promethearchaeota archaeon
CGTGGCTTTACGGCATACAGGGTTCAGAAGGGTACTCGCATGCCGACCTCTTGCCTGCAGGTAGACACAGATCATATGCATGCTACACTCTATTTAAAAGTTATAGAGATCTGCGTGAAAGTGAAAACAGTAACACAATTAATCCCCCCAACAAGTTGAGGGGGCTTCTTGCTAAGAAATGATAAATATATAAGTTCAGATTTACAAATACACTATGAATCTTGCTTGAATGCTGGAGTTAACAACTCATATGGTACTTTTCCATAAAACTAACTAAAGAGTTGAAGAAAGCCTTACTTCTGTAAGGATAGTTATTATTGAAATTAGATCTTTTTGAGGGAGTCTTTTGGAGAAAGCTAGTGACATTATGACTACAGATGTGGTCTGTGCAAAAGTTCCAGGTGTACGCGAAGATGTTCTACAATTAATCCATGAACACAATCATTTTGGTTTTCCAGTTGTAAAGAAGGGAGAAAACACTCTTGTAGGAATCATTACTAGAACTGATTTAATGAGTAAACCAGATGAAAATCAGATAGCCCTTCTTATGACACGTGATGTGATTTCATTAAATAAAGATGCTTCTTTGAAAGAGATTGCTTCAATCCTTTTATCTAACCGAATTCATCGTATACCGATAGTTGAGGATAATCAAATAGTTGGCCTTATTACAACTGCCGATATCGTACATAAAACTATTCTACGTGCAAATATCAGTGATCCTATTGAGAAATATATGAAGAGAGATGTTGTTTCTATTTACGAAGGTACCCCTTTACCTGTTGCATTGACCATAATGGAATTAGCAAATGTTGAACTTATGCCAGTTCTTAATGATGCATCGGTACTTTCAGGTGTCGTTAGTCAGGCGGACCTCATTTCATCATCCGAAATTATTTCTGAAAGAAAAATCTCCAGTATGTCTGCAGAAACTGAAGGAGACTCATGGTCTTGGGATGCTATCCCACAATTAGTAGTCACCAAAAAAGAACTTAGACTTCCTTCAAAACCAGTCTCTGAAATAATGATAAAAAATGTAATCTCAACATTTGAACAAACCCCTATTAGTGAATGCGCAAAACTAATGAGGAAACATGATATAGACCAAGTACCCGTTAAAACTTTAAATGGCGACCTTGTTGGGATTATACGAGATACTGATTTACTTCAAGCATACTTCGATAAGTTCTCCGAAAAGTAAATCCAAAAATGGATTCAATGTTTTTTTCACAATATTTAAGGATACATCATTAGTTTGACCACATGGCTTACAGGGACATCACTAATCGAAAAATTAAATAATAAAAAAGGTCTACCGAATTCAATCTCTCCATAAATGAATGGATATTGTTTCCTGTGGTGAAATAATAATGAGAAAAATCGCACAAAATAGGTCAATAGTGCTTTTCTTAATGCTTTCCATTTTACTAATTCAACTTACTGGCGCCTTCATGTCACAGGATGTTTACGCTGATGAGAAAACAATTATCCTTTTTGATCAAGTTCATTTACAGTTTTATACATCGGAACGGATGCAATCTGCCATAACATCATTGAATAACACTGAAGATTTTATAGTTTATTTCAATGACCAACGTTTTACTGAAACATCACTTCTTGGTGTTGATATACTCGTTATAGAAAATCCAGAACGATCCTTTACTTCTCAGGAACGTTTGGTACTACTCGATTATCTAGACAATGGTGGAAATATCTTCTTAATGTCAGACCCTCGTAGCACAATTTCTAATCTGAATGACATCATAAATGCTATTCAATATCCAGATGGACGCTTTTCTCAAAATGTTATTTTTGACGAAGAGTTCAATCAAAATAATATTTCCACACAAATCAGTGTTTCTCGTGAAGACTTGCGAGAAAGTAGCCCACTCACGAATGGTGTCAATGAAATTATTACACATACAATTGCGATTGAAGATGACGATCCTAACAAAGTAATTGCAACAGGAAGCAACTATTCATTCGCAGGATTAGAAGGAAAAAGCCAACCAGCTTGGCTTGTTGCATCTACGGTTGGACGATCTCGAATTGTCCTATGTGGTTCCACAAGGATGTTTAGTGATGTTAAACCAAGTAAATCTGAAGTTACATGGTATCAAACAAAGGATAACGCACGTCTTTGGCAAAACATCTTCTCTTGGCTAGCTCAAAAGGAAATATCACCCTCATTTCTAGGCACAACACTTCCACCTCCACTTACTTTAATTATTTGGGCTCTTATCGCAGGGATCGTGTTCATCGGTGGGGGTTTTAGTCTTTATTATCTACTTCAACAAAAGGAATTAAAGCCAGTATCGGAAATACTAAGACGAAAGAAGAAAGTGGAGAAGCCAGAACCAACCCCAGAGGAAGAAGTTGCGCAAATTGAAGCGGAGAAGGCCATTTCAGTAGATGAAGAAGAGGAAATAACAACTGAAGAAGAACCTGCTCCTCCGAAAAAGAAGAAAAAGAGAAAAAAGCGGACATATAGAGTTCGTCGATAGATCTTAGACCTCGATAGCTATCACGGCTCCGCCTCAAGGATGCCCCTATTTTTTTATGATGAAGTTGAAACTCGTCTGTTGCAATGAAGAGGACTGAGACCAAGTACAGCTACAAGCCTCATCGCTTTAGCGTGATGTATTTTGCTAGAACATTTTCATATCTACAGTAAGACAATCATTTTAGGATCTCAAATGTTTCTGCGTAAATACTTTCAACCTCTACTTTCCATGCTTCAAGTTTTTCGGGAGAGGGGTAATTCTGGAAAAGTTCTTTGATTTCTTTCATTTTTGTTGATATTTTTCTGAGGCGATTGAGAAGTCCTAGTTTTCCGATGCCACTAAAGAGACGTTTCACCTTTTCGGTAAGGTTTAATACCAGATCTTCTCCTAAACTGGCATTCAAAATGTCTTCCTCTTTTAGCAAGCGATGTTTCATTCCATAGTTCAATTCATCATCAGGAGTGTATTGTAAAAATAGACGAAAGATATCTAGTCCAGCTTGTTTTGCGCCATACTCTTTCATATAATCGATATTATAAGCCCATAAACTTCTTTGTGATAGATCATCTTTCTCAAGCGCATTATCAGCGTTGACGGCTGCTAAGTAACCACCTATCATTGAAGGCCCGATCCCACCTCCATGAATGGGGTTAACCTGACATGCAGCATCACCCACTATTAACAAACCATTTGTCACCTGGGACCAAATAGGTCTTCTTGTTGGAACGAAACCGCCGCCTTTGTGCACTATTTTGGACTCTTCAAAAAGAGAGTCATTTAATACATGCTCGTAAAGTTGTTTTCGTGGATTTGGGTTATTTGGTATGTTCTGTACTCCCAAGCCTACGTTAACCCTTGTTAAACTTTCTGGAAACACCCATACATATCCTCCAGGCGATATACTTTGTGTCAAATAAATTTTACAGAAGTTTGGGTCTTCAATTTCACGATTAATATCTCGTATTTCTCGAAAACAAACAATAACGTCTTCATTTCGAACCTTTTGTTCTACACTACTATTGCGTACTTTTCTTCGAATTACTGCATTAACCCCACTTGCATCGATTATCACCTTTCCTCGTATTTCTTTTTTTTCTCCACTTTCTAGCGAGCGTGTTAGTACGCCAGTTACGTATTCTCCTTCATAAATAGGTGATATAACGGATGTGTTATCTAAGAATTCCACTCCCGTATCTATTGTAGCATTCAGTAGCCTCTGACCGAATTTAAGACGATTTATCATATAGCCTTTGACGCCTTCTCCCTGAATTTTTAATGTAGTTTCTTTGTCTGGGGAAATTACATCAATTCCATCTATATTTGCCTCGCATTCATCTTTTGAAGGGTAACGTAATCCTATAAGTTTGTTTAATGTATCAAAATGATGTTTGCCTATAGCATCTCCGCAAACTTTGTCTCCTACGACCTCTTTCTTCTTTCTATCAATTAATAAAACTTTATGGCCCTTCATTGCCAGTGTTCTGGCGGCTGTAGTGCCTCCTGTCCCTGCACCAACAACTATGCAATCATAGCTCATATGTTTCACCAAAAATTTATTCATTTTGAAATTCTTAGAAGTCACTCAATTTAGGATAAATATCATCAACATTTCGCTTTAAGATAATCTAGCGAAATGAAGTGCTGAGTAGTTTTTTAAGATTTTTCTAACAATTCCGAAGGTGCAAATTATCTTTATTTATGATGATTTTTAAAACTGAGTAGTTTTGCATCTCACAAATTTTTTTTGGATAAAACTAAAAATATCTCCTGCATGTTAACATTATCAGTGTTTTAATGGGGATGAAGAATTTTTGAATCTAGAAGAAATAATCGAAAAGATTAGAGCGCGATTAGATAAACTAGACAAATACCGTGAAAAAGCGATTAAACTATCAAGAGAAACAATAAGACTATGTGGAGAGTCTATTCGGGCGATTCACACACATAACTACAAAAAGGCTATTGATAAGAATAACATTGCAATGGAAAAATTAGAAGACTTAAAAATGTTGGCAACAAATGCACCTGATTTTCTAAATTCATATCTAACTATCGCTTTTCAAGAATATGTTGAGGCTAATGTATTATTAAACTTGATACAAAAAAATGATTTTCCTTCACCAGAGGAACTCCAAGTACCCTATGTGCCTTATTTACTTGGCTTAGGTGATGTAATCGGTGAGTTACGGAGATTTGCTTTAGATGCATTAAGATTTAACAAAATAGAAGAAATGCAACGCATGCTTTCCTTAATGGAAAAAATTTACTCAGAATTAGTATTTTTCGACTATCCAAAGGCGATTATACCCGGTCTACGAAGAAAAACGGATATTGCTAGAAGTCTCGTTGAAAAAACACGAGGGGATGCTGCTACTGCCGTTCAACAGGAAAAATTGCTTGCAGAACTATTAAAGTTTAAAAAAATTAATGAAAAAAAGTGATTCCAGCTTTAAGGTACTAATTTCTTAAGCATATGAAAATCAATGAAAAGATGTTTTTTTAGAAATCTGGTTTTTTAAAATGTATTTAACGATAACATGTACAGTAGATTGTTTTTTTCGTAATTTATACCATTACGCAAAGATGTCGAATTAGGTTGTAAATTATCCTTTAAGGAAAAATGTGGTGCTTAAATAGTAAATATAATTCGTCTTATTGAGGAATAAACGCCATTTGACTTTTTAACAAGAATTTAGTTGACATTTTGCTATAAAGAGGCGACCTGTGTGAAGGCAATAGAAAGGGGAAGATCTCTCGATTATAAAACATATGAATTTATAAGAGACTGTGGCATCACCGCCATTGTTTTACTTAAATTTGATCTCACTATGGGACCATATATTGCTTTTAAGGAACTATATGATCATAATGTGCCTATTATAGAAGCTTTAGATAATTTAGAATATCTCGCGCAATTTTATGTAGGAATTGCAGGAACAGAAATGGATTTCCTTGAAAAAAATGGTGAACGAATTATTATTGCACAACAAACACATAAAGTAGATGTTACCGATATTACTGATGCTGTACTTATTTGTATTGATCACTGGGTCTCGAAAACAGCTGCCCATAAACTTGCTTATGAATTATTAATGAAATCACACGCTGAACCTCATCGCCTTGAAGAAGAAATCACTCGTCTTAAAGAAACATCACCAAATTTGAAGCTTGTTTTGAAAAATACTCCTAGAAAGTTGACTCTAAAGCATCCATTGCCAAAAAAGGCGAAAAACAAGCAGAAAATAACTAATATACTGGGGTTTAGCACGACGCCTTTTGCCGACTTTCAGCAAAGAGAGTTCAACGAGATTGAATTAAAGTTACGTGCTTTGAAAAAATCTATGTTTTTTCTTCAGGTAAACCTAGAAGAACTTAACATATCCCATTTCTTAGATGAGTTCATTTCTCATATTGAGTTGAACAAAGATACAACATTCTCTATTGACATAAGCAAAAGGCAATCGAAATACGATTTAAATCTCACATTAGTTTTGCCCCCTAATCAAAGGAATTTCGTGGAACGCTTAGCAGCTGCCCTATCTATGGCAGGAAATTCAGTCTCGATCGTGCGAGAAACAGCTCTTGAAGATAGTTGGATACTTCCTTTAGGAATTACTCACGGCACCTCACTTAGAATCTCAAGAAAGCACAAAGACTACATCCAGGTACTCAGTTCGCCAGAAAATTTCATTTCATTATTTAGAAGTACATTTTTATCATCTCTCACTTTAGCTACACTTCTTAACGCTCTTGAGACGATGCAAGTTACTGTTATATGCCAAGGAAATAAAGGAAATAGGATTGCTGTTGAAATAATATTAGTGAAACTACACCAAGAAAAGGCAGAAATTGACAAATTTTGTTTGCCGAAAGAACTTGCTGAACATTTTACCAAAGTAAGAGGAAGACGTGCTTTAAGCAATGGCGTAAAAAACCTATTATTAAGGCATTGTACGAAAGGTATTAAAATCTATTCACAGAAATTGACGGAATTCTTAGTTGGAGAGATATAACTAATGAAAATACCGTAAAAGAATACCCATATATAACTAACAAAGTAGTGCAAACTAAAAATCTTAGTGATTACGTACATGTTTAAGAATATGTCCTGCTTCAGGAAGTATTAATCTTTCCATGGCAATTTTTACTGCATTAGGAGAACCAGGAAGACAAAAAATTACTTTATTCATAAATACTCCGGCTAGTGCCCGGCTCAATATGGCTGCAGATCCGATCTCATCGAAACTGAGTTTTCGAAATAGTTCACCAAAACCAGGCAGTGTTTTTTCTAGCAGAGGGGAAATCGCCTCAATAGTTACATCTCGAGTTGTAAGACCAGTTCCGCCCGTATAAATCAACAAATCTACATCATCCTGATTTCCATACTGCTTTAAGATGTCTTTGATATGACTGATTTCGTCAGGAATATATTCTATTTTCACTACAGAGTGCTTATATTCCTCTGCTAACATTTTTATTAGATTTCCAGAAACATCATTAGTTTCGCCAGAGGCTGTAAATTGATTATACCTTGAATCACTTACTACTACTACACAAATTCTTAATTGTGTAGGCATATCTTTCTTATGGAGAGATGCCGTTGGCGGTTGCCCAGTCATTCAACAGACATCTCCCTCTTTATCTTTTTTAAAACACGAATATCTTTCACTCGTGTAACAGGATACTGCCCGTCATTATCCTTTTCGTATTTCTTTACCATGTCCCAAATATTCAATAATGCTGTCATAGTGGCTATAAGTGCCTCCATCTCAACTCCCGTACGCCCTATACTCTTAACACGTCCCCTCGCTCTTATACTATTGGCGCCTACTTCGTATTCAACCGATACATTTGTTAATGGGATTGGATGACAAAATGGGATTAATTCAGGTGTTTTCTTTGCAGATAATATTGCTGCAATCTCAGAAATACTGAAGACATCTCCTTTGTCTACTTTTCCATCCTTTATCAACTGAATCGTTTCAGGATTGAGAATAAGTTCTCCCTCGGCTAAGGCCTCTCGATAAACTTCTGATTTACTACCCACATCAATCATATGACTCTGAATTAAAATCACCTCCAAGGATGTCTAACACTTCAATGGCATTATCCTTGTCGCAAAACACTAGATTATTCGATTTTATGTAAAATACTGTCAAAATGATATTTATGAAGTTTATTACTTCTGTTGATTTAATAAGAAAACACTCAAAAATCAAAAACCACTACAGATTAAGTATAGGTGCATCACGCAATTTGACATGACCTCAGAAGTATTTAATTAATCATAATTTTATAATTTTGAATTGAAATCATTCATTGTCCTTTGTGAGTATTATTTCATTATTGAAAAAGGAAGGAATTGTTTGCTCATCTGACTGAAAGTTGACTAATGATGTATCCTTCTTCAAAATTTCTTTTTTTAGTGTCTCCGCTATCCTGTGATAAAATTCCTCATTCTGGTTAAGTTCTGATAATACTTTATAATCACTGAAACAATATCGTAAGAGACAATATTTGATTCTGAAATGAACGTCAAATTCTTTAAAATCATCTAGAAGACGTTCGGGGTTAGATTCATTTTCATAATACCTAGAAAGAAACTGATCCACTTCTGTTTTGGTCTTAATATCCCATGCACTGTTTCGAAAATTTTTGCAATACTCAACGGCTCCTTCTAAAGGGCATTTTTCGCAGAAAATTAGTTTTACAGTTTTTGCGAGATCATCAATATATTCAATTGTGTCTGAGGTTGCTATTTCAGATGAATTCGAATACTTCAAAGTGATAGGTACGCGATTATTATCCTCAATAACGTCATTCTCCTCGAAATTGTTTACAATTACACGTGTAGGATATTTTAATGTCGGTGAAAAGACTAAGCATTCCTGCCGCCGCATCCTCTTCATATAGTTTACCTGCATTTCGTTTAAATTCATGTACTTTTGAAGAATTTCAGCATCTTTTGTTAATTGAAACGCAGCTATGGTATAACTATTAGCAAGACTGTTTTCTGCAAAAAGAGGTCGTGTCCCTATGAAGACAAAACCTATCCCATACGCACGTAGAAGTATACTCAAGTCTTCTGTCGGTGTTGCATCAATGCTTGTCTGTTTTCTGTACAATTCGGGAACAAGAAACTGACATTCTTCTACAATAATCAGATTTCGTAGAGTTTGTTGAAGCCCTCGTTTAATGGCATAATCTCCGTATAATCTAACCAAAAAGTTCATCAGAAATCGGATATCATCTTTTGGTACTCGCCGAAACTGCATATATCCCAGATCTACGATCACATTTTTTCCAAGAAGATCATCAAAAACGATGTTCGACCTATCCACATCAAAAATTTCTTTTAAAGCCCCTCGAATGAATTTTTCCAGTCTATTGTATAATGCGGTAATGGTCTTCTCTAAGAATGAAAATTTGTCTTTCTGCGTTTTACCAAAGTTTTCAAGGGCTTCGAAAAAGCCTTTGAATCCTTTTATTCGTGCCGTTGGATCTGCAATATATTCATCAAGAACATCTTTGAGTACACGTTCCATCTGCACTGAGAGATCAATATCTTGTTGAAACATGGTTGAATATACTTCTCGTATAAGTGAGAAAACTCTATCAGCATGTTCTTCTGGTGGAAAACCACATGGGTCAAAGAGATTGATTTTCAATGGTGCAAACTCAGAACCAGGTGCTAAAACTAACATTTCACCATGTAAATTAGATGGTAGTTTAGAAAGTAATTGTCTATATTCTGACTTGTAGTCAAACACAATCCAATTAACATTTGGTGCTTTTTGAGAGAGCTCCAATACCAAATTCTTTGTAAGACAGGTTTTACCACTTCCTATTAAACCAAGAACTGTCATACTCCGTCTTAAATCCTCAGTTTTAAGTATAAGAGGTTGCAATAATTTTTCTCCGCGAACAACTCTTCCGATTTCAATTCCTTGCTTTACATTAATTGTTTCAAGAGGAATTTCGAATTCTGGAGTATACTCACTTTCGATTCCTAAGATAGGCTTTTCAGGAAGATGCGTAAAGGGTGAAAGGCGAAATACACTCATCTCTGTTTCTTTTCCAATAGAAATCCGTAGTCCAGCTTTTTTATACGCTCTTTTAAGTTTTCGTCCTTTTAGTGTAGATGTTGTAATACAATAGTGAGTTCCCGAATATATTGTATTTAGAGAATTCTCTATGTCCAGAACTGCTCTTTTACCTAACTCTTCATCTGGAGTAGTGATCAAAACATATGCCGACACCTTTGTTAAACCAGATCTTAACCCTGCGGCATAATCCGATGCTTCTTGTCTTTTTTGATCTTCCAGAAGAACATGTTTAACAATTTTATTACTAAGAGCTCCTTTTTCATCTTTTTTTGCAATTTCTTCTAATTTTCCTTTTCTAATTTTTGTATCCTTGAAATTCATAACAAAAGTGACCTCGATGCGAAAACTAAGGCAGTGCCGGATAAATCGGTCATGTTGTGTCAATTCTCCATAGGCCTTATGCTCAGGAAGACCTTCAATACGAATAATTGAAGCATATCTTTGATTATAGGAAAAACCCTCCAAGAAATTTCGTTTAACTTTCAATAATGACTTTTCACTTCCGTATCCTTCAATTTCTGGAAGTGAAGTTATTTTTCTCAATTCTTCCGCAGAAATTGTATCATCATCAATTTCAAAAGAAAGAGATTCGAGTCCTCCTTTCATACGAAAAAGAGCCGTTTGAGCAGCCTCTATCGCTTTGTTTAGTCTTCTATGTGTACCAAAGACATAACGTCGCACTTTTACAGTGCCATTTTCATCTATAAAAATTTCTTGTGCGCCTTGGTGGCATTTCCTTAAATACGCTGCTATATCTTCGTATTCATATTTCCGTATTCCAGTGCTTTGAAAATTTTCCTGTAAAATTATAGGCCGTTGCTCACGACGAATGATTTCTCTTGGAATATGGGTGATTTCTAGTGCTTTTATTACAAGATATCTATCCCCAAATAGAAAGAATGATACAACACTGAAAAAATGCTCAACTTTATGCAGAAAATCAGGCAAAGGAACTCTACGACGAAACACAATATAATCTGAACCCATTGAATGAAAATCAAATTCTGAAAAGATATATGTGACAAATATATACAAAAAAATCAGACTGGCGAAAACAAAAAGAAATGAGTTGCTTAGTAAACTGTTGGTAGTATTAGATGATGTAGAAATTGATATTAACAATACACTTTGATGTAAGCTTTGTTTTATGAGATAAAGCATTAAACTTGAACAAATAGTAAAAATTAATGTGCATATGATGATGGCCTCAAACTTCTCCTTGTAAGAACCCTCTGAAAACCTTGAACGCTTTAGCACATAATAAATAGAGAAGCCGAAACAGAGAAGGATTATAAATAGTATATGTGAAAAGCGGATGATAATAGACCAAAGCAATTGCTCAATATCATACAGACTCATGTTAGACCAAAATCTTTCTAAAAAGTTTCAATAAAACCTCCACGCTTTTTAGTTTAAATCGTCGAAAATTACTAAGCAGAACATGAATAGACGATTCATTGTTTTTTGGATTAATTGGAGAGAGAGATTTTGAACTACCACCTACAAATTTGCTGGTTTCTGCCCTCCTAGACTGTTCTGCTTGGCCA
>JBHLOP010000273.1:0-2745 GCA_048940375.1 Promethearchaeota archaeon
GTAAATATGCCAGTTAAACTCAATTTCGTGAAAAAATGCTTGAAATTCGAGATCTCTGCCTTCCGGGTCCCTTGAAAAAACTGGTAAATGTTGTATTTATCATTTTTTTTGAGGTTTTGTATCTGCTCGATCTTTCATTTTCTCATATAGAGCATCAACTTCCTGAGGGGTCTTATAGAAGAATGTTAAAAGCCAACCTTTAGTTATGTCTCCTCCTCTTTCACAAAAACCAAAGAGAAAATTGTCATGTCTGAGGATAACACAATCTCCTTGATCTAACCAGATTTTTGAGCCTATTGATTTGTAGAATTCCACTATTTTTCGAAGATTATTTGTTTTAAGAAACACTATACCTGCTATTTTCATTCCACATCTATTAGTGGGGTTTAGCCAGATTTGTTCAGTTCTTTTAACTCTCACTTACAGCAATCTTCATTTTTGTCTTTTGTCTATTCTCTTTTGGAATGCAGTTTCATTGAAGAGCACGCGTTTCATCTTTTAATAATATCATTTGAATATAAAAACCCCTTTAGTCTAACTCTATTGAACTATACTAAGTTAGGTTTGCTCCTGATAACCTTATATAAGGGGGAAAAGTAGTTAAGGTTGGACAGTGTTATGACACTTAGTTTTCTATGACTGAAGGATAGGTGAATTACGTGATTCCTGATACGCTTTATTTGGAGACAGTTTCAATCGGTTGCTGGTTTGTGGTAGCAGGTTATCATTTCCTCATGTTTGGATTCTTCTTCTTTCAAAGATTTCGCATTATCGATTTGATCGTCCGTCGTACGCGGGTTCCTAATTATTGGCTCTATCTCGCAAGTTTTTTTCTTCTTATGGCTTTTGGGCGTGGCTTTTTTATTATTTGGGATTTCTATCTTGACAATATCTTGTGGTGGAGAATCGGAACCTGCATTCAATGGTTTGCATTGGCGTTTTTAGCGCTGCTCATAGGTTTCCTCTTGTTGGATAACCTTTATCACCAAATTATAGTAGCGATTCCTCCCCCAGTCATCGCGGTTCTAATTCTCTTTATTCCAGTTACAGCATTACCGCCTTTTCGTATTGCTGTCAATTATGTCTTAGCACCAATTTACGCGATTGTTCTCCCTGCTCTCTTCTTCTATTTGGCATATCATAGCGTCGGAACCATTCGTCGTGGTTCTATACTAAACGGCGTTGGCTTTTTGATACTTTATGCTGGAAGAGTTATGTCGTCTGAGGCAGCTAAGCAAGTATTAGTACCATGGGTAGGCGCCGTTTTTGCACCAGGTTTAGTAATCCTTGCATTACTTCTCATAAGCTGGGGCAACCAATATGAACTATTAACTTGATTTAGCTGATGGAAAGAAATTCCATAGCATTGTCAATTGTGCATAGGCTCCAAACTATGAAATTTTCGTTCCAGTTCTCTTTTTCTACCTGCCCCTCAATCTTCTGGGTCTACCATTTTAACCCAGCCCATTTGTTCTAAATCGTCTACTTTTATGATAACTTCATCTTCAGGCATACCTACTTCTTCAGCAATGTCTTCTATAGTTCTTTTACCGTCACAAAATTTACCAATTTTACTTAAGGTTTCGTCCATTAATCCCATTTTAACGGCCATCTTTGGTATCTTTTTAATAAGTCTTGGAACTTTTATGGGGACTTCAGCTATCTTACCCTCTTTAAGCTGTGCATCCATTATATCACTAAAGTCTTCAAAAACAGTAACATTTCCCATCCATTTCACTAATTCATCTTGATATTTCTCGTTAAAGGTTTGAACCAGTATTTCTAATGAATTCATAGCGATGTTCTTGTCATCTAATTTGTCCGCAGCTGCGGCCAGCATAATTCCTTCTCTAAAAACAAGAATGACATTATACTCTTTCATATCTATGATCCTAATAACCCCTCTGCCTGAAGTAACCTCTGTTGTAAAATCCTTTAAAGCTGTCAGAAACCCCGCTATTAAATCCTCATCGAATGTGATCTCTCCATAACGACGTGAGAGAACACACAAACCGCTGCTTGCGATTATAAGATATACACTATGTATCAAGGAACACCCTCATGTTTCAATGCGTTTTCTGTTTCAATTCCCCGTTATTCAAAAATCATGAAGTCTATTTCTTTTAACTACACTATATTATTCCTAAAAAATCTTGTGAAGATTTTCGACTCTTCTAATTATAAATCCAACTTAATTAAATCATCGTTTTCTCATTTTCCTATGTGTAGAAATTAGTTTCGTATTCTAGAATGATTATAGTACTTTTTTTAAGAAGGTTATTAAGCACAAAAAATATGTTTAGGGTTGCTCATAAAAATAATAATGAATATGTAAAAAACTAAATTGCCCGTTTTATGGGGGATTTTTGTGTCTGAAGATTTTAAGTTAGAATTATTCGCGAGGTTGGATAAACTCCCAATGAATCAGGCTGTTGCGGAAGCCCTTCAAGTCTTAGAAAGGATACGTACCGAGGGTTCTCCAGAAGAAGCTAACCAAGCAGCAAAACACGCTGTAGAACTTCTTTGGCTAAACTCAGAACGTATGCGAGACTCGAAATCTCTAAAAAATGCAGCGTCACAACTGGCAACAGCGTATACTATCGCCAACGAAGTTCTTGATGATAAAGAAATGGCAAAAAAATCTATTTTAAAAGCGGCGGAGTACTTAATTCAGGCGGCGAATGAATATCTTATTTGGGAAGACGTAGACAGTGGTACTGGAATGTTGACTACTGCTAGTTTGCT
>JBHLOP010000274.1:0-2744 GCA_048940375.1 Promethearchaeota archaeon
CCAATTTTGCCCTTAGAGAAGAAAATATTAAGAGCGGCTCACTATCTTGCAACTAACTGGGAATTTCGAATTATATACAATCTAAACAAGGATATGTACGGACTTGAAAGTACCAAAGAAGCCATTGAAAACGAACTTAAGGAACACATAGATCTCATAGGTGTACAAAGGTTAGTATCCGATAAAGTAAACGCGTTTATCGACTTTGTTGGACAATTGAGGTTTCAGCAACGCTGGGCTCAAACACCTAGACTTCCAGAGACATCTGTTATGGGACATATGCTAGTTGTTGCGATGTTGTCATACTTGTTTTCGATAGAATTAAACGCTTGCACGCAGAGAATTGTTAATAACTATTTCACGGGTTTATTTCACGATTTGCCAGAGGTTCTAACGAGGGATATTGTTTCGCCAGTAAAAAGAGCTGTTATCGGGCTCAGAACAATAATTGAAGAAATTGAGAAGGAACAACTAGAGGAAAAACTTCTACCACTATTGCCTGCAACGTGGCACAAAGATATCAATTATTTCATCGAAAACGAATTTGAAAGTAAGATAATAACTGAGAATAATGAAATAAAACTTGTCTCTTCAATCGAAATTAATGACTATTACAATAAAGATTCTTTTTCACCTGTAGATGGCAAAATGATAAAAATATGCGATGATCTTGCCGCCTACGTTGAAGCATACTTTTCAATTTCACACGGTATAACTTCAGAAGTCCTTATAACGGCTCATAAAACTCTCCTAACTGCTTATAAAGAGAAAAAGATCGCTGGAATAAATTTTGGCAAATTATTTGAGCAGTTTAAAATTGAAGTTAAATGATAAGAGCAAAATATTACAGCTTTAATAAAATATGCGGTTGACTAAGTCTCCACATCACATAGGCGCCAAAAGCGATGGTTAGAAGTATTATAATAAGAATAATAAGAATTTTTGTTTTCATATCCATATTTCTTACTGCTTCCATTCAGTTATTATGAATTAAGTGCACTTTGATCCAATATTAAGGTATACTTATTAGATCAGATTAAATATCTGAAACACTTTATATGAGATAAAATTTGGACCAAAAAACTAGAATATTTGAAAATTGCCGGAGGACGAGTTTTTGCAACTAGGTAGTAATGAATATGAAGTTATATTGAGTATCGTTTCTGGTTTGATCGGCATTATAGTTGGATCGGTTTCTTTTTACTTTTCCAATAAGATACTTGAAGATAGAAAGGTTTTCTTATCGACTAAGCGAGATCAATTAAAATATGTTTTTGCACCGCTTGATATTTTAGTAAGAATAAATGGAATGGAGTTTGAAAGGTATTTAGCACCCAAAACTACAATAGCAGACAAAGAATACATCGAGAAAAATGTTTGGTACCCCAATCATCAAGAAATCAAAGAAATTCTTATGAAACATGCTCATCTGTTAAATGAAGTTCCAGATGTGCTTCTCGAACTATTAAATCACATAAACGTGTGGTTATCAGAATATAAATTAGTCTATGAAAAAAAGAGTAAAAAACCACCTGTATTTGTTAAATATAAAGGCTATAGCTATCCAAGAAAAGTTGATGATTATATTAAAAATGAGGCAGCAAAATTGCGAAAACTTCTGAATCTTTAGTCTAAGTAAAAGATCTGCTTAATCTCAAATCTTCTTTTTTTAAACTTCTGTTGATGTATTAAGCTAGATTTTGAGTTTTTTCAGATCAATGAATGTTGAATTGAAGGTAGACCCATAGCTTGACTTTTGAAAATCATCATTTGTAAGAATATTTACATTCTTCTTGTCTTCAGATAAAGATAACCAAGGAGATCTAAAAGTCCAAACTACCCCCTCTGGCACTTTTTCACTAATTTTAGCATGCAAGATTAACGATCCTTTTTCATTAAAGACTTGTACGTTGTTTCCCTCTTTAATATTTCTTTTTAGAATGAGGAAATGCTAGAACGCTAGAATTCTTTCAAGATCATTGATTTTCTAATAGGTGGTGAAAAAGTGTCTTACAGAACATCATGGAGAAAACGACTAGTTACAATCGTGTAGAGTGTCGAAATTTTCATGAGGCTCAGATAAACTACCAGAAAAAATAATATTATGTATATTGTTCTCGAAGACGCTTTATGTGCAATTTTAGGATGATTTTATAAAGGCATTCATTACAAGAAGGAAGCTGTATGAGATCTTCATCATGGACATCTTTGACATTCTGCAGTGCGTCTAGATAATGTTGAATGGATATATGATACGTTCTTAGTTTAATGCGTTTTTTGCTAGTTTTGCACCTTATGAAGCCATCATTATCAACGTAAATCATATTCAAGCAAAGTGTGTCATCAGAATCATTATTTAAATCCCTGAAGCGCAAAACAGAACCTAAGTCTATATAAAAAATATCGTGGACCTCATCGCCATTAATACAAATAGTCTCCCGATTTTCACGTTTGAGGCAAGGGCACGGCATATAACATTGATATTGATCTAAATTTTCCCGCAGAGGCTTCGATGTCATTTGAGAAACTCCTTCGAATATTTTCGCTCCATTGAAGACCATTATTTTATGACATCGTCATACTCATATTAAAAAGTTTCGACACATTAATCTTCTGGAATTTCCACAAAAAAGTTCGTCTGGTTTTTCTTTTTTGTTCATCCGATATTATTCTATTTTTTTAACTATCGGGATATCTTATATTTGTTCGAGGTCAACAAAAGTGGAATTGAAAGTGGATCCATG
>JBHLOP010000275.1:0-2741 GCA_048940375.1 Promethearchaeota archaeon
GGTACTTTAGTTTTTAAAGAGAAGACCTTAAAGCCTCTAAAAATAAAAATTGAAGATTTAAGACGTAATACAACTGTTATTGGATTGATAGGAAGCGGAAAAACATGTCTTACAAAAAATTTGGTTCTAGAATTCACAAAAAAAGCACCATTGATCGATTGGATTATTTTTGACTATAAGTCTGAATATACCCAATTACTTCCTCTAATTCCGAATGACATACTTAACCATATAATTATATTAGCTCCAGGTTCGGAATATGCACCCTTAAGAGTTAATATTTTTGATCCTTGCGAATTTTCTTCTGAAGAACATGCGGACAGGGTATTTTCTCTCATACGTGAAGTTTATTCTACAATGTTTCAACAAGATATCGATCTTTCTGTACAAATGGAACGCGTGCTTAAAGATGTTCTTGACAGATATATTGCAGATCCAAGTGCACGAATTAAAGGATTTGAGGGTTTCTTAAAAGCACTTGACATCTATGCTGAAAAAAACAAAGGAAAATTCTCTTATTTAGAAAAAACCGTAACTGCTTTGCATAATCGGTTAAATAAATTCATGCGAGGTATACTTAAAGAGATCTTTGATGTAAAGGAATCAAACATATCTTTTGATGATCTTATAGCAAGAAAGGTAATTGTTGACTTAGGATATCTTCAATCTCAACGAGTACCAAAAGATGATATCAGGTTTCTAATGAATATTTTAGTTCGTTTATATGGAGCGCATGCGATAAAAAGAGGACTTCAAGAACAGTTACGTAACCTAATAATAGTAGAAGAATGCCAATTTCTTGTTCCTGAGCTTTACAAAAAACAGACAAGCATAGATGCAACGCCAACTGAGGACTTGAGCATATTACTGCGAGCATATGGAGTTGGATTCGTTTTCATAGGAACACGACCCCTTTTTGCGGAAAACAGTTTAGCTAATAGTTACAGTATCATTTCATTTCAATTAACAAAGGATGCAGAATTACTTCAAAAATATATGAATTTAGACGAAAGACAAGCAAACTATCTAAAGCGTATGAAATCACAAGAATGTATTATTTTTTCACCTACATTGAAATATCCAACCCGTGTACTTATAAACGATTTTAAGGGTGATAATGTCTCTGAAGAAGTTATTCGCACGAATAACCGCTTAAATTATCCAAATTTGTATGAAAGCATTCCTTCTTACATAAAAGAACATGTCGGAAATATAACAGATACTTTGAAATTAACTCCTTGTATAGAATGCGCTGCAGACGAATTTATGGAGGCCTGCAAATGTCTCTGCAATAATTCAAGCATGGAATGTTGTAAAACAAAATATAAAACCGACGTGAATGAAGGAGGGAACGTTTAGTGGTAGTAGAAACGTTAGCAAAAAAAGTCTTCAGCGGATGCAGATGGGAATTAATTCAGAGTTTCTGTTTTGATGAAGACACATTCTTGTGTTTGATTCGAGGTTGTGGCGATAAATACTTTCTTTTTATTTCTGAAGAAACAAGAATTAATGATTTTTATGAATTTGAGGAATTAAAAACTGCCCAGGAACACTTTTCTTGTTTGTTTACCGAATTATCTAAAGAAAAACAAGTTGAAAGGATCATCCTTTCTAGTTAATAATGAAGTAAATCTTTTAGAATTTATTCAGTCAGTTTTTGAAGATCTACTAAATCTATACTAAGAACGAATTCATATAATTCTTTTAGTGAGAGTTTAATGCCTTTTGAACAATTTCTTGATAAGAGGGCCTTTATCTTGTCCGTTAATGCTCGTCTACCTTTTACTTTCAGAAAATGCGCAGAAAGTTCTTTAGGAAGTTCAAATTGATCGATATCGGCTTTAGACGAGTGTAATTTTGCTAACAGTATTTCAACACATGCCCTATTCTTCTTTAAACCTCTAAAGAGGATAGTAGTACACATAGATTCTTGGATTTGTGCAAGTGTTGTTAAGGTGAGTGGTAGTATTGTCTTGCTTTTATATAATGAGATAAATCGTTGTGAAGAATTAAGCACCTTAATATAGTCTTTGTGTTTTCGCGAAATTCGAATTGATGTACCTGTCGTGATCCCTAAGGGTGCAATCCAATGATTTTCTAGATCTTTTTCTTTTACAAGTGAGATGGAAAACCCTCTCATATTCAAACTGCCAGCTAAGCGTTCTATGTAATTTCTTTGATTGGGTGGTAAAACCAACGTTATAGCTAAATAGAACCTCTCATTAATTTTGTTCATTTCAATTGAAAAGATAGTATCTTTCTCTATTGAAATACGAGTGAGAAGATTTTCAAAAAAGCGGGTAATATTTAGATCCTCAAAAGGTATTCGAATGAAGAACATAGATTTACGTAAATTAGGGAACTTGAGTTCGATTTCATTAAGTTCTCTTTTTTGAAATAAATCCAAAGGCCTGGTTGCAAGTTTTTTAAAATATGTAATTTTGTTCGATTTTTGAACTCTATTAGAGCTATGTAGTTCTAAAGGAATCCTCTTAGGGTGATTTTTTAATTGAAATTCCAAATCTGGGGAAGATTCTTTAAGTAGTATTAGTAATTCTTCAAGGCGGTGAGGTTCAGCATTCGAATTAGCTATTAGTTCTTTAGCAAACGTAATAGCCGAAGAAGTTGATATTTCATAGTCTATACAGAGAAGTAGAACATCAGTGACATGTGTAGAGTCTATAGCGTGTTTTTGGCGAGCAATGGCGATTCGTTCGTCATTTTTTTCGAGAATATCCATT
>JBHLOP010000276.1:0-2733 GCA_048940375.1 Promethearchaeota archaeon
GGTGACAATTTGTTTCCATAAATATCTCTATTTTCCCACCCAATCATAGTTGATAGTCCCATAGAAGGAACAACACATGAAACTGGACTGCCTACTCTGCTTCTTTTATTTCGCTCATCAGAATTAAATGCTCTCCATTCAGGACCAGTATCTATCAGATGTTCTGTAATGACTAATCCACATATACTACAAATTCTCTCCCCTCGAATAGAGTCCATTACAATTTCAGCTGAACCGCATTCCATACATTCTTGAGAAGAAATAGCCCCACCAGGGACGAATTTAGTATCAGTTAATTCCGTACTCTCCACCATGAGAACACAGCCTTCGTTTTTTCGAAATTCTCATTTGAATTTTCAATTCAATGAGAGTTTAAATCGCGAATATATAGTAGGGAATTGAAGATATATTACAATATTCTCATAGATCATATTTAAATATTTCTCAAATATCGCAATTTTTTACATGAGTTTTCAGGTTGTCGCAAGAAGAATTGTAATCTTCTTATTTAATGCTCTGTCTTTGTGTTCCCCATTACAAATTCGACAAAATTAATTACTATTTTGAAAAATGGTGCTTTTTAATTTTGTAGTGAAATCCTCCGCAAACTATACGAAGAGTTTTTGCGACTTAAACACGAGTAACATTGGGGTAATATTAAATCTCAAAGAAATCATTTATCAAAAACTTTATATTCAAGAAACATTATTTGTTTTCAAAATCCCTTAACTAAGTATCCGTTAGACCCAAAAGAGGTCTAATAGGAGGTGCCTTAAGTGGGTGAATTGGTTCTCCATTGAAAAATTGGTTTTTTCTGAACAAACAGAATTTAGGCATCTTGTAAAAATGCTAAAAACACTTTTCTTGGATATCGTGTCAGATACTGAACTTGTTGGAGATATTGAAACTATTCTTTCGGATATTTTGACTATCCACTACTTCTTAAAACAGAAAAACAAAAGACTACAGGAAAAGCTTTCAAAATACCAAGAAAAAATAGTGGCAACTGTTTTTGACAATCTAACGTCTAAACAGAAGATCATTCTCACAGAAATTGCTAACATGAATGGTGCATCTCTTACTTTAACAGCAATGATCGGAATACTCTCTAAGAAATTAGATGTGGCGCCGTCAACAATACGTTGGAATCTTGTGGCTTTAAGGAATGCTGGGTTAATTAATGCCGGAAACAAAGATAATAAAGGTATTCCAGTAAAATTTACAGAAATTGGAAGACTTACCGCACTCGCATTGACAGAGGAACACGCTATCAACCATTCTGAAACTGACTTTGTTCTAGAAGTAGATGTAGGAAACGCCGTATAAAAAAGTGAAGCAATATTCGTCCCTACATGGAGGCAGTTATCAATTTAGAACTCGCCGCCTACGTAGGGCAATTCTTTTAATTTTTCTCGAACTTGCGAGATCTTCTGTTCAAGTGATGTTTCCATCGCTGAAATTACTGGCAAATTCGAACTGTCATAATTTGAGGAAGTCTTCAATAAGTCAACATCTTTAACTAAAAAATCAAGTTCTTTTAAAATATCACCTAATCGCATTAATATGGTTTTTGAAGCCCTATCAGGACTGCTATGCCTTACATGCCCTTGCCAGATATAATTGTTTATTGGGAATTGCGATAAATTGTTATATTGAGAATAAAACGCTTTTATATCATTGCTCATTTGCGTTATTAAGTAAATCAACTCTAGATCATCGTAATCTGCTGAAGCTACAATAATACAGATCAAGTTTTCAGAAACATCAAATGAGAGTTTATAATTTGATGTAATAAAGAATTGCAGTTTTTCTTTCCCGTCTGCTCTAAATGTTTCACTGATATTTGCAATAATACTAGCAAATGGCCCAATAGTTGATTGATCAAGTTTCAGGTTGCTGTCTGGCTCTCGATAATAATAGATACACGCTTCTCTCATCCTTTCAACTACAAAAAATCCGTGTATGGTCATATAATCGCCTCTAGATTGCGTTTAGGGAATCTCATGATATGAAATTGAAAACTTCCTAAATAACGTATCGGATACCAGTAAAAAATTCAGTTCAAATCGTAAGGGAAAAACAGCATTTTAGCAAACTTGAATCTAAGGAAATCTTTATAATGAGTTAGTAAAGAAAAATTGATGGTGAACTTATATGGTGTACACTTGTTACAAGTGCAAGCAAGAGGTTGATATTAACCTTACAGAAGCGTTGCCTGGTGTAAAATGCCCACATTGTGGTCAGCGAATTCTGTATAAAGGAAGGCCACCAATTATTAAACGCTTAAAGTCTCAATAACATTTTTTTGATTTACTAACGCTCGCTCTTGAGCCAAAGGGATTTTGCTTTGTGTTTATACTCATCTTCTGAGCCTTATTCGCTATTTGATTCAGGAAGAGTTAGGTCTCGTGTTCGATCTTCAATCATTACACGTTTTTGAATCTCTTCAAAAAGCGCAGTTCCGATAACGGATTCAGTCTTTTCTTTATATTTGGTGGCCATTAACTCGATCAATTTTTTGCTGCCCGCTTGAGTTGTAGAGATGCCAACCCGCTCCACTCGTATTATCAGATTATTCTTCTCCATTGTGGCAAAATATGGAAGTACATAGTAATGGGGGATTTGTAGATGCTCCGCCAACTTTCGTGTTGTGGGAAACCTTATTTGAATAGTATTTTTACTAAAGTGGATGGTAATAGAACGATCAATGAAAAGCATAATCTGTATTGCCGC
>JBHLOP010000277.1:0-2713 GCA_048940375.1 Promethearchaeota archaeon
TTGTATAGTCCATATTGGAGTTCTGTGAGTTCTCTGATCCCTTAGCCAGTCTGTATCTATGGTCTTGTATACTACGCCCTCATGGTTGCCTATATGTGTTAAATCCATTATCATGTCGCCTATTTGAGGTCCGGCAATATAGGTACCTGGTTTTGTTTTACCGGCTTCACCAACAACAACAACGTAATTACAATTTTCCCTGGCCCTGATTCGTGCGAAAAGATCAGTTTCTAAGAAGTAGGGGATTGGCATACGACTGGGCACATATACAATTTCTGCTCCCATCTCTCCTAATGTTTTCATAAAATCGGGTAACCATAACTCTATGCATTGGCCAAGACCAATTTTGCATTCACCAGTATCATATACTACATGTTTATCTCCAAGTTTGAATTTATAGCCTTGAGATCTTACTACAGCAGGTTCCCATGAGCAATAGGGGTGCATTTTATTATAGATGGTTGCAATACCACCGTCAGGCTTTATAAGAATAACAGAGTTATGTATTGTCTTTTCTTCTTTGTCTATATAGCGATTCAGATTAATGCCTAGCCATACACCGTGCTCATTTGCAAAACTCGAAACATTGTCGAGCACTTCACAGCTATCCAAATCACAAATGTAACTAAATCCTACAAAGTATTCTGGGAAGAAGATATAGTCACATTCAACTCGTATGGCCTCTTTACACATATCTAACTGTTTTTTTAGCCTATCCATCGGTTTCATTTCGTGTGGTAATAAAGGTTGTAGAGCAGCAATTTTAATTTTGCCCATTGGAAATAACCTCGCTTTTTATTAATCAACTTCTTTTATCCACTAGCCTATGTCGCGTTTTATTGTTTAATGTCATTCTTGTGAACCAAAAAGGCGTTCAAGGAGTTTCTTAGTTTTAATTCGGTGCATATCAAGCCCTAATTCTTTTGGTTGGAATCCCATCGCAAGTCCTAGAAGTTCCATGTAATAAAGCACTGGAATATTGTATTCTTCATCGAACTGTTTTTGAATCTGAAATTGTCCTACGTCAAATTGAATGAAACAGAAAGGACATACTGTTGTTATACAGTCAGCTCCAACTCTTTTCATCTCAATGAGTTTTTGTCTTGTCATTTTCAATGCAGAATCCATGTCGATACTACGAATTCCTGTGCCACAACACTCCATTTTTTTCAAGTATGGGACGCTTGTAGCACCTAGAGCTTCGATCAACAAGTCAAGTGATTGAGGTCTTTCTGGATCATCAAATGCCAAGATTTCACTTGGTCTAATAAGATGACAACCATAATGGACTGCTACCTTTAGATCCTTAAGAGGTTGCTTAACCACTTCTTTGATTTTCTCGGGCCCTAAGTCTTCAAAGAGGATTTCTACAATGTGACGGACTTTTATATTTCCTTTAAACTCTCGATTTATTTGAGAAAGGATGGCATTTACATCATTCTTTAAGTTAGATTCATGTGTCAGTTCATGGTTGGTTGTTTTTAGCGTTTCAAAACACCCATTGCAGAGGGTTAGCATATCATGCCCCAATTCTTCTGCAATGGCGATATTCCTTGCACCTAAGGAAAACCATGTTGTTTGATCAAGCGATTGAATGCCGATAGGATCTGGACAGCATCCTGCACCATTCAAAGGTAGTAATTCTATGTCAAAGGCAGGTAAAACACGTCTAACTGAAGCTTCAAAGTTTTGCAGGCGTAAAGGAATCATGCATCCAAGAAAAAAGCCATAGCTTGTCATTGTTTTTCCTCCTCATTGTCCTTTTGTTCTTTGACAGCAGTCCCGTTAAATTTGAGTTTTTTATCTAGACCTGTTAACTCCATAATTTTTCGTACTTCGTCAACATTGACAGCGGGAAACTCTGGTAATCCCAGTTTTTTTCGGCGCCTTTCTATAGGGGATGAAGGTGCAACCGTTGTACCTGTTAAATAAATCTGAATTGCTTCTTCTTTAAGCCCGATCGGAAATTTTCCATTTGACGTTGCAACGTTTTTTAACTGAAAAAGCACCTCTGCAGGATAAACGAGTTCAGGGCATCTTTGTACGCAAGCATGACACGCTGTACACAGCCAGATTACATCATCAGCAACCATTTTATCAGTACTACCCCGAAGCATGAAGGCAATTATTTTTCTGGGATTAAACGTGCCAGTGATTTTCGCTGAAGGGCACGCACCAGTGCATGTTCCGCATTGATAACATCGTTTAATCAAGTCCTCATAGTTTTCAGGCATTATTTCTATCTCCCTGCAAAGGTAATTGTGAATTTTTAAGCGGGAATTACCGTTTTGATTCCCCAACTATATGGGACAGAGACTCCTATTAAGCGTAACAACCGATAATGGGGATTAGAATATAACGAAGCTTAATAAATATCTTCTGTTATACAACCGCTTTAGAATAGAAAACTTTTGGTTTAACCATTTCAAAACGAGAGGCGTGTAAAAGTTTTTAGGTTTTATAACACGCATTGAGAGCAATAGATATATGTTCTTAATAACTGAGGGATATAAATGGAAAATATTAAATCAATAGATGATATCGAAGTCAAAGGGAAAAGAGTTTTAGTTAGAGTTGACTTTAATGCTCCTATTGACCCAGAGACTGGGAAAATTCAGGATGATACTCGAATCAGAAGTGGCGCGAGAACCATTCAAAATTTAGCCGAGCGTGGCGCAAAAGTCATCGTAATGGCTCATCAAGGTAGACCTGG
>JBHLOP010000278.1:0-2695 GCA_048940375.1 Promethearchaeota archaeon
CCCGTGGATCTTGTACGTTCCATCATAATATGCTTGGACACCATCCACTTCGCCAAGTTGAAGTTGTGCCCATGTTTCTGTATCTGTTTCAAAAATTACATCTGGTTTTTTTTCGTAAGTACCTTCAACGAAATTTACTTTGTCTTGTTCAAAAACACAATAAAAAGGACCAGGTTCTCCGTCTAGAATGAATTGAACAATTTTTGGTTTTTTCTTAGCCCATTTTTTCATTTTTTCTTTGGCTTTTTCACTCCGATTTATCTTTTCCATTCTTGTAATTACTTCAGCCTTTCCCGATCTCTTAACACCACTGGGTGGTTTTGGAACAGCTTTCGGAGCGGTTGATTTACTTTTAGATTGCCATCCCTCAAAAGCATCTTGCCATTCAGTAAATATAGCATCTTGGATGAATGTGGCCCCTTCTTCAAAAGATATAGATTTGGCAGCTAACTCCTCTCGCAACTCTTTCACTTGTTTTCTGTACCCCTCTACAACATTTTCAGGCGCTTTCTTAAACGACTCAGGCTTAACTTCACTGATAGAATTACCTTTAAGTTCAATCGCATCTATGCTGAGTGAACCAATATTCTTTTGTGCCGCTAATTGAAAATGTGTAATACTGTTGGGATCATATCCAGCAATGGTAGCCGCGACAGTATCCACTGCTAAAAGATTATCACCTGCTAACACAAAGCCTAATTCCTTAGGATCACCTTTAAGCGGACCCCATCCATCCATGCCGATGATACCGTCAACCACAATTAGGTCAGAAGGAAATACAGTATTAATGTCTACAATGATCTCGTTGAGTCCTTTAAAATGAAGTCGTCCTTTCTTACGTTCTGGGAGTAAACCAAACATATTTTTTAAACTAACAGTTATATCGCAAAAAACGTGAGTTTTAAATACTGGAACATTGATTATTTTGTCTGCTTTTGTTAACACTTTAGAAACAGTTAACTTCTTTGCAATATAGGCATCGGGATGATCAATAGTCACCATTTCTCCTTCGCTTAAGTTGATGACCTGTACATCAATTCCATTTGTTGATTTTAGTTCTTCTATGGCCTCTTTCGAGCCTGAAGACATATACATAAGGTCGAAGTGCTGACTTGTAGCTTCTGATTCACCAACTATTATTTTAGCTGGATTACACGAATCAATTAATTTGATTAATGTGGTGAGTACTTTTGGATTCGTATATGACCCTTGTTTGCCTGGCACGCCTCCACACCAATTAGGGTGTATAAAGACGGTCTCTCCTTTATTTACAAAACTTCTAATTCCACCTAACAGCTTAATCGCCTTTTCAACAGCAATTTCAGGATCAGTTTCCTTAATAATCGATACCATTGGCAACAGTTCATACCTCCTTGAATCAAGCTTCTTGATAACCTGTTGAAATAAAAAGTGTTCGCTTTTTCTGAAATAATTCTTTGAAATTTGAAATTCAAAAATTCAAAATTCTAAAATAATATCAAAAGAGTTTGCTAGAATTTCACAAAAACTTGTTTAAAGCAAGCGTATTTAGTATGACTGAGGGAAACAGCTTGCAAAATGTTACAAAAGAAATCTTCTTGAATGCTCTTGTATGTCCTACCTTAGGCTGGTTGATGAGAACAGATCAAATCTCCTTAAAACAAACATTCAGCAAAATAATGGAAGAAGAGATGAGTATTGGAAGGAGGGTACGGGAACTTTATCCAGAGGGAATACTAGTTGATGATGAGAATATAGAATCTGCTTTACAGAAAACAAGGAGCTTGATGGATGATCCAAGGATTTCAATACTCTTTGAAGCAACTTTCCTCATTAACAGATTTGTAACCAGAGCAGATATATTAAAGCGAAAAAACAAAGATTGGCATTTAATTGAAGTAAAATCCAGTGTAATTGATAAGAAGGACTTTATTGATGATATGGCCTATACAGCTATGGTCATGGAGTATCCAAATTTTCATGGAAGCACATCAGTGAAAAATGTACTCCCTGCTTTAGTGCCTGGCATGTCATATGACTCACTTGAAATTGCACATGGTGATAGCGCGATGTTATCTTTTGCCTTTCTAGCTCTTAATAAGTACGAAGATAAGGATATTGAAAAAGTAAGAAGAAACCTTTTAGCCTATTGCGAACAAGATACAATCGCAATGGTTAAGTTACATAAATATTTACTTGATTATGTATGATCTGTTAGCAGATGATCATGGTTATTCTACATATATTGGATCTACAAAGAGAGGAAGTTTAGTATGCTAAGCAAAGCAATAATCGAACTTTTCTATCAGGCGGCGCACATCCAGAGATGGAATGATCATATTAGGCCTCAGGGTTTTACAGAACTTGATAAACAAGCACATAAAATGATTATAGCGTATGTACTGGCAAAATATGAAGAAACCGAAAGAAAGGTGGAAATAAATTGGAAAGGTTTGATTGAAGGTGGACTTTTTGAATTTCTGCATCGAATAATTCTCACTGATATTAAGCCACCCATTTTTCACAAACTTATGCGTCGTAAAGGGAAAGAACTTAACGAATGGGTTTTAGAACAACTCAAAAATATGATAGATCTTCACGAGAAATTCTTTAAGGACTTTAGAGAATATTTATTCTCACCAATTTTGCCCTTAGAGAAGAAAATATTAAGAGCGGCTCACTATCTTGCAACTAACTGGGAATTTCGAATTATATA
>JBHLOP010000050.1:0-1113 GCA_048940375.1 Promethearchaeota archaeon
AATGATGTCGAAAAAAAAGAAAAACTTTGTGCACAGCTGTTAGTAGTCGCTGTTATGATCACACAATTTAGTAGGGGTGCTAATGACATAGCTAACGCGATAGCTCCTTTAATTTATGTGGTGGAACTCAATATACTGTTAGTAATTGGAGGGATTGGAGCAACTCTTGGACTGCTAATCCTTGGAAGAAGAGTGCTAGTAGAATTAGGCACGTCTGTTGTAAAACTAACCCCCTCATCAGCATTTGCCGCTCAAATTGCCACTGCTCTTGTCATGTTTATTGGCACATGGTTTGGATTACCTCTCTCAGGAACTGCAGTTTTGGTGGCAGCGCTCATAGGCGTAGGATATGCTAAAAAAATTAAAGTAAATACACGTACTGTTAAAGGAATTGCCTTTGCTTGGGGTGTCACCTTTCCTGCGGCGGCTTTATTCTCAATAGCGATTTATACCGGATTACAGTTTTTCTAGTTCAATGATAAAATTGATAAATTATATTAAGCCCCGAATCCATTTTTTAGTTGAGGGTTAAAAAAAAATGCCACGTAAAAAAAAAGTTAAAGCTAAGAACAAAGCTAGAGAACGAGTTTGGAAGATCAGAGATTCAATACAAAAACTTGAAGATGTTAAAGACGAAATAATTAATTTTTTGAATTCTACGGATGAATCTATTGACGAAGCTTGGATTACAGACGTTAAAGAAGTTTATTATAGCATTATCTCAGCATGGGAATTACTTAAAGGATTAGCAGAAGATAGAACTCATTACGATAAGTCTGCTTGGTCTTACTTGGAACTGGCAAAAAGTCGATTGGAACAGGCGTCGAGTGAATTAAGGATTTTGGGTGAAGATGGAATAAAACTAGAGTCAGAATTAAGAGATACATTTAAAGTGTGTTGGGAACAGATCTCTACTGAATTAGTGAACTTAGTGGGAAAAGAGGAACTTAAAGCTCCAACTCAACGTGTAATTAAGTACAGCGATGAAGAATATCATCTACCGTGCTCTGTTTGTGGAGAAGTTGAGGCTGGCTTTAAAATTGGGGTTTCCAAAAGAGATGGTAAAAAACATTTATTTTATATTGGACTCACAACATCAGCATCTTTTAGTTT
>JBHLOP010000050.1:1213-10872 GCA_048940375.1 Promethearchaeota archaeon
GTATCAGCTAAATTTTTTGAACAAAGGATATATTAGCACTAACAATACAATTCCTGCAATTATAGCCGTGATTAAGAATCCGGTGCTAAATCCAAGTGCAACAAAGATAGATCCAAATATAACCGGAGAGAGGAATTGCCCTAGATATGCAAAACTTGTCGAATATGAAACTGCTTTCCCTCTAACTGTAGGTGGGGCTATTTCGGTCACCCAGAGATAGATCGCTGGAAGCAACATTCCATGACCTATTCCAGTGAGAATCAATCCGATGATCACAAACAAAATGTTAGAAGCAAAGGCTAGCAAAGAAAAGCCTATAGCCCACACAAGAAAATAAATGAAGATGATTTTTTGATAAGATAAATAGGTTCTGATTCGGCCATAATTTAAACTGATAATACCAGCAGCTAAAGCTTGAATTGAGAGAAATATTCCTGCAAAGGCTGTTCCACTAAGACCTAGTTCTGGCAGTAATTGAGGAACTTGTATAACTATAATATATAGAAAAATCGCTGTAAGTAGCGTTAATCCATAAATAAAGATCAATATTGGCTGAGCTTTAACTAAAGTAGCCATAGAAGTTGTTTCTGGTTGTTTTGTTTCTTCTTTTGGTTGAGTGATGATCGTTTCAGGGATGAAATATAACGAAAGTAAACCTAAAGGAATGCCCACAAAATAAACGGCAAACGGAAAATTCCATGAAAGACTCCCCAGAAATCCTCCAATAAGAGGATATGTAATACCGCCAAAGCCATTTGCGCTTGATCGCCAGCCCATTACCTTATTCCGGCTTGGTCCAGCTTTGTATAAATCGCCGATTAATGTTGTTATGGAGGTTACAAGTGCTGCAACGCCAATTCCAAGAAGAGCTCTAGATACAAGCATGAGTAAAAACGATGAAATAAAAAATCCCGAGCCACCACCTAGACCGTAAATGAGTAATCCCAATGCATAGATAGGTTTGCGACCCACATGATCAATAAGATATCCCATTACAGGGCTAAAGATAACCGCAAACAACCCATGTGTTGTAATGACTAATCCAATTAATGCAATAGGTGCTCCTAATGGCTCGATCATAGCTTGTATCACAGGAGCGATAATAGCTCCTGCCATAACTGTTAACGTAGCTGAAGCAAGAATGACTCCTAAAATTCCCTTTTCTGACTTCTGGCTCATTTCTTGATTCCCCTTAAATATATATGACATAGGTATAAATTAATTGTATTTAAGTATTTTTTAAATCAAAAAGGGGTGATTAAATGTCCGAACATCCAGCAAGGATTCTTGAGAAACTTGATCCAGAATTTATCAAACTGGTTGAAAATATGAGCGAATTCATTCTTACCGATGGAGCTTTGTCAAAAAAGTTAAAACTCCTCATTGCAATGGCATTAGATGCTTCTCACAGAGCTGTAGACGGTGTTAAGGCTTTAGTTCGGGAAGCAATGGAAGCTGGCGCTACAAAGGATGAGATCATGGAAACTTTGAGAGTTGCACAACTTGTTAGTGGCGTAGGGAGCATTTATGGAGTCGCACAGGCTCTAAAGGAATTATTCTAATCTAAATCTTTGGCAGAAAGATAGCAATCAGAGCTCCAGCCAAACTAAAGCTCGCCAACACACTAAATGCCGCAAAGAAACCAAAGATGTCAATAATATAGCCAATTATTGGCGGCATTACAGCAGCAATGCCCATAGAGATTCCTGTAACTAAGCCTACAGTAATAGCTACGTTATTTTCTCCAAGTTCCGCGGAAAAAGCTAATCCTACAGGAAACGTTGCAAAAATACAGAATCCGATTAGAAATAAAACGATAAACAAAAGTAAATGCGAAATAGATACTAACAATGCAAAAACAAAGACAAGTGGTGAAAGTGCTAACATTGTGGTTATAACAATAATTTTTCTGCCAATGCGATCAGAAATAAGTCCAAATAACGGTTGGGCTAATATCCCAGCACTTAACAGTACTCCTGTGAATAATCCAGCATACAGAAGTGTTATGCCTTCTGCTACAAAAAATGCTGGTAAGAATGTTGTAACGCCTCGATACACCGAAGTTCTTAATGCCATTACAATGCTAAGGATGATAACCGGGATTGTTAGTGCTTTCTTGATACTATAAGGTGCATGTTTAACACTTGAAGCAGAGGGTAATTCAGAAATATGAAGAATTATCCAGCACGAGACTGCTATTAAAATCGTTGGAATAACAAAGAGAACTAGGCCTAATCGCCATCCGATTACTGTAGAAGCCAAGATTGGAATTAACGTTGGACCAGAGAAATGACCTAAACTTCCTCCAACCCCATGAATACCCAATGCCTTTCCTTTTCCTGCTCCAAAGTATGTTGACAGAAATAAAGTTGCTTGTGGATGATATGCAGCAAGACCGACACCTGCAATTCCAGAAAGAAGTAGAAAAATGATATAGTTTGGAGCCGCACCAAAAAATGCCGTACTGATACTGACTAGTATTAATCCTCCAATTAAAACTTGTTTGGCTTTCCCGGCATCACCTAACTGTCCTAACAATGGCTGTAGACCTGCAGGAATTGCTACTAGAAGCATGGCAGCCAATCCAGCTTGAAAGTAACTAAGTCCAAATAGAGGAATAAGAATTGGTATCAATCCAGGGAGAATCATTGAATATGTATCATTGAAATAATGCGCGAAACTAAGAGTTGTCAAGCTTTGAGTACTACTTTTCAAGAAAAGTCAAGCCTCATATTAGTTTGAATGTTTTTATTTATTGGAATTTGTGAATTCACATCAAGCAATGAGGAGTCAAACTTTGTTTACGAGGTCATCAATACAGTTAACTTATAAGGATTACGATAGGTTCAATCAACCGCTTGCATAAAAAGTCAAACTAAAATCAGGATAATCCAGATAAAAAAGATGTGAGTAACTTGAACTCTTCTCAGTATGACTATAATCCTTCCTTAATATCAATAAACACAATAAATTGGTTTTACGCGTTTTCTATAATAATTCCAGTTGTTATAATTCCTCTTTATGCGAAATCTCTTGGAGCTACGCTATTCCAGGCAAGTATCATGGTTGGGATATTTTATGGGGTGAATGCAATAGCTGGAGTGATTATGGGTTCGCTTTCAGATATTATTGGCAGAAGAAAGCCCTTTCTGATATCATCTTCTATTGGAACTGCTGTTGTTTTTCTTTTAATTGCCTTTACAGATATTCCTTTACAACTAATATTTATGATGGGGCTCTTTGGTGTTATTACTGCGGCATTTTTACCGTGTATGATGGGGTTGATCTCTGAAATCTCTTCTAAAGCTGAGAAAGGCAAGAATATGGGACTTCTAAATACCTCAACATCATTAGGATGGGCTGGCGGCTCTTTTTTAGGTGGACTTGTTGCAGGCCAGCTTAATTTTCAAATAACATTCATTTCTGGTTGTATCATTGCAGTTATTGCAACTCTATTAACAATTTTTATCTTGAGAGAAACAAGAAATAATATGGATTCTGATTCAAATAGAGATTTTAGAAAGGTTATCGTTGCCTTGAAAAATCGATTTTTACCTAGTAGTGGAGAAAGTAACTATCTCAAAGAAAACGGTCTTAGTTGGTTTTATTTTATCATATTTCTAAGATATACTGCTTATTTAGGTTCATTTGCTCTATTACCAATCTTTTTTGCTTCAATAGCATCCACATTTTGGGCTGGGATGCTTGTTGCAATCTATATGGGGGTTTCTGGAGTTTTGATGACTCCCATTGGGAACTTCTCAGATAAATATGGGAGGAAACCAATTGTTATCTTCGGGTTAGTTGGAACTAGCATTGCTTTGGTGCTCTATGCCATCTCATATTCACTTATTTTGCTAATTGTAACCCAAGTATTCTATTCTCTTGTATTTGCTTCAATTTATACTGGGGGCAGTGCATTTGTATCCGATGTAGCACCTGAATCCAAACATAATGAGGCTATGGGATTTCTTAATTCCAGCATAGCTTTTGGAGCAGTAGTTGGATCAATTATGGCTGGTATTATTGCTGAGATATTCGGTATACGAACTATGTTTCTGATTCTTGCTATCTTCCCCGTTTTTGGAGCTTTAGTCGTTTTATTCAGAATTCAAGAAACTGTTTCTTCACAACAACACAATATTTAGTAGAGCATAACTTAGGAAAATAGATAATCACAATAGAGACAGGTGTTTATTGCTCTTTGTTATGAGACAAAGACTAAAAATGCTTAGAGGAATTTTTTTTATAAATATCAACTGCAATTGCTATCCTTATTAGCTTTTATGGCTCTAAGTAAGGATTTAACTCTTTTCAGTGAAATCGGTAAAGGAAACAGATTGTTTTTTGTAATAGTGTTCTAAGCATTTTTTTATCCAAAAAAACAAAATATATGTTAAATTATACGGGTAATATGTAAATATGGTTATCCAAATGAGTATAAATGAATCAAGTTTTCTCTGATGTTTATAGTTTCCGATTGACTCCGATTGCGCGCTCGTAGTATGGAATACCAAAACTTTCGATGAGTATTGAGTTCATGATGGTCTTATTATGAGGAGTTGGATTGAGGCAACCAGAAGCTTTATATATTGGTTTAAGCCTGAATACCTTTCAGAAAGAATGAAATCAGTTCATTCTTTGAAGTGGAGTTGATTTTATGGCTCGATTAGCAATTGCCCCAGTTAGGGATCTTATGAAAGAATCTGGCGCAAAATTGGTAGCTAAGGACGCTGTAACCAAACTCGTTGAATTCCTTGAGGCAGAAGTTGAAGAACTCACGAGAAAAGCGATCGGATTTGCCAAACACGCCGGACGAAAGAAAGTTATGATGACCGACATTAACCTAGCAATCAAAGGTTAAATGTGTGTGTCGAATCTTTCTTAACTACCCCTTTTTCTTTTTTTTAGCATGTATAATTCATTAAATTAGTTACTTATCTTCGCGTAGATTTCGCTAGAAACTTTAACCAAGGTTTTATGTATATTTTTATCTTATTCTGAGGTAGAGATTTCCTTGTTAGACGGATTTGAGTTATTTGTTTAGTGATACTCTCTATGATAAAAAATAATAGAAATGGGAATCATGGTTAAATTGTGCCATAAGTTGGTATGTTTTGTCATCCAAATATATAGCTATGGTGTAATATAACAGTAATATCTATTGTCTCTGATTGACTCCGATCACGCGCCTATACTATTGACTGCCCAAATTTTCGATGAGCACTAAGTTCATGAGTAACTTAATTTGGGGAGATTGATTGAGGCAACCAGAAGCTTTATATAGTCTTTCCAGTACAAAGATCTTTCAGAAAGAATGAAATCAGTTCATTCTTTGAAGTGGAGTTGATTTTATGGCTCGATTAGCAATTGCCCCAGTTAGGGATCTTATGAAAGACTCTGGCGCAAAATTGGTAGCTAAGGACGCAGTTTTGAAACTTGTTGACTACCTTGAAGAGCAATGTGAGATGCTCACAAGGAAAGCTGTCGGATTTGCTAAGCACGCCGGACGAAAGAAAGTTATGATGTCCGACATCTCTCTCGCAATCAAAGGTTAAATATGTGCGTCTATTCTTACTTTACATCCCTTTTTCTTTTTTTTATAGTCTCAAATTAAGAATACGAGTCACGTATCGCCCAAGAGCTACTTTTGCAATTTCTGTACAATTTATGAAAAGTTAATTTTATGATAATTGAGTTAAAGAGTGGATTCTAAGTGAATTTTCTATTTTGTGCGCGCGTAGCAAATTACCCAAATCAGTCACCTTTGAATCATATTTATATGATAAATATAGTCTCTGATTGCCTCCAGCAACGCGCGCGCTATAGTGATCATTAAGACTTTCGTTGAGTATCTAGTTCATGATGAGTATAAATTGGGGAACTTCGTTGAGGCAACCAGAAGCTTTATATATTGGTTTAAGACAGAAAAACTTTTCAGAAGGAATGAAATCAATTCATTCTTCGAAGCGGAGTTGATTTTATGGCTCGATTAGCAATTGCCCCAGTTCGAGATCTTATGAAAGACTCTGGCGCGAAATTGGTAGCTAAGGGCGCTGTAATGAAACTCGTTGACTATCTTGAAGAACAATGTGAGATGCTCACGAGAAAAGCGATCGGATTTGCCAAACACGCTGGACGAAAGAAAGTTATGATGTCTGACATTAACCTAGCAATCAAAGGTTAAATTTGTGCATCAAATCTTTCTTAATTACTCTTTTTTCTTTTTTTCTTTTCTTAAAATCAGCTTAGCAGATTAGTCCTTCAATTTTACGAGTTTTTTGAGTTGTTAGCGTTCCTTTTTCTATTTAGAACCGTAAAAGTAAATTAAACTAACCTGCTCCTTTCATTGCAGGGCAGTCATGGTTTTCTGGCAATCTATGGTCATAGCAGAAGAACCCATCGCATCGCCAACACCTAAAAGGAAGAAATACCGCTTTTCCGCATTGTTCACACTCACTGACAAGCACAGATTTTACTTTAGTCTCTGATTTTTTCTCTGATACACTCTCTGATGAGTTTCTAATGACTCGTGGAATATATTGCATTTCTGAAGCATCAATAATTTCAATCTCTTTTCCTTTTTGTTCCCTAAAGAAGTTCCAATAGATTAACGCAGCAACAATTAACACGCCAACTCCCATCAAAACCCAGATTAATGGCGATACACTAAAGAAAAGTAGGATTATCCAAAAGAATGCAGATAAAGCAATAGAGACAACCCATGCAGTCTTATTCCAGTTATAAATCTTCTTTCCATCCAAGACTGAGATTGGCAATAAATTAAACACGGCAATAATAGCATTAAGCTGGGCTAGTATTACAAGAAATGGTTGGCCAACAATCTCAAACGGTAGAAGCGGAACGAATAGAAGGCAGACTCCAATCAATATGAAATTTGTTATTGGTCCTGCCAGAGAAATCCTTCCATTTTTTTCCCGTGTGATATTTGCTCCAGCGATCATTACAGCACCAGGTCCAACTAACTTAAACGGAGAGACTATTGAGATTATAGTAAGGACGACACCAAAAGGAATCAGTCTGAATTCTCCCCAAAAACCATATTTTTGTGCCACGAATTTATGTGCTAACTCGTGCAGTATGAAAGCAGGTGCTGCTAGAAACGAAACTAACGCAAATAAGAATATTTGTTCTTGGTTCATGGAAATATCTGCAAACAGATTTAGTGGATCGAAAAAGAAAGACCCAATCACCAGTGACACAAGAATGGTTCCTACAAATATATGAATTATTTCTGTAGATGAAGTTCGTTTTTGAGAAGGTGCACCATAGGGAGGCGGCCAGACCATGTTTACATCAACTTTTTGGCATTAATAATTTCTATTCTATATCTTTGTTAAATGAGCTAATATCATTTTTTTAAAAAGGATTGTAGCTTTATAATTGCTTCTTTTTGGTATAATTCTATTTTGGATAGCAAATGTAAAACGCTGCATTGAGATTCAACTAATCTCTTAAAAAAGTATAGAAAGAGGCTATGAGCCGAACATGGGTGTCTTTTTCAGATAATTCATAAGTATAGGCATTATATCGATACCTCGAATTCTATTAAGCCCTCCCATAGCACAGGATCGTTCGGAAAATGACTGAACAGAATCACTACGGACTTCTTGACCCGCCATTACGACTGGCACATCGTCACCAACATGATCTTTTGCCTTCACCGAAGTAGTATGATCTGCAGTTACACAGATATACGCTTCTTTGTTTTCTACTTTCGGAAATAAATAACTAATCATTTCATCAATGCGTTGAATCACTTTGACCTTTTCATTAGCATTTCCGTCATGAGAGGCATTATCTGTGTCTTTAACATGAATAAAGAATAAATCATAGTCATCGAAACGCTCAAGTGCCTTTTCTGCAAGATTGCTATAGTCTCCCTCTGTTTCAGAGACTGGAAGATATTCCATTCCTATGCTCAGAGCAACTCCCCGATAAAGCGCATTTGTTGATATCACTGCACTTTTAATTCCATATAACTGACTTAATGATTTTACTTTGGGTACTTGCCCTGCACCTCTAAGTATAATGATGTTTCCAGGCAAATTACCATGTTCTTGACGTTGTATATTCAATGGATGGTCTTTGAGAAGTTCATGGGATTTTCCTGATAATGCATTTATGATATTTGCCGTTTTTTGTGCTTCTTCACTATCATCTAAAGGTTTAGCAATTTTTACTTTTGCATTAATCTCATGAGGATCAGTATCTGTAACCTTGTGGCTTAATCCTGGTCCACGGAGAATAACAGCACATCTGTGCTGAGTAGCATGTTTAACTATCACTTCAACCTCAGGAGCCTCCGGCAGTTTTAATCCATTGACTACTGCTGCAAGTTGATCACCTTCAGGAACATATCGTCCAGCACGTCTATCTAATACGTTTAAATTCTCGTCAACCGTTGCAAAATTACCTCTTAGCGCTACATCGCCTTCCTTTACTTCCAATCCTACACCCAGAGCCTCGAACGCTCCACGACCAGAATAATAAATATGAGGATCATATCCAAAAAGCGCTAAATGTGCTGTATCGCTCCCAGGAACTATGCCTGGCGTACCAAGTGTATGCATTATTCCATTAATTCCAACTTCTGATAATCTATCTAACCAAGGAGTATTTGCAAATTCTAGGGGAGTTTTTCCTTCTAATTCTTCAATAGGACGGTCTCCCATTCCGTCACATACAACAAGAAATACATGTGCACACATTTTCATCCCTTCGATCAACTAACTACATTGTATTGCGTTAAAAATGTAATTGCTTAGGTAGATTTCCAAAACTTTAAATCAAACTCACAAGATAAACAAAGGATATTATATTAATTACTTTAAGTGTGGTTCGAAAATGGGTGAACAAAATATAAGATTAATGATTCCTGGTCCGGTAGAAATACACCCTAAGGTATATCAGGCTATGAGTCGCCTTCTCTATGGACATAGGACAAACGAATTTCGAGAAATACTTAAGGAATCCATAGAGATGTTAAAAGAAATTTGTCGAACACAGAACGACATGTTTATTTTTTCTGGATCTGGGACCTCAGCTATGGACTCAGCTATTGCAAATCTGGTTTCTAAAGGCGATGAAGTACTTAATATCACGGGTGGAAAATTTGCTGAACGCTGGATCGAGATTACTCAAACCTATGGTGGGAAATCGATTCCAGTTAATGTTGAATGGGGTAAAGCTGTAAATCTAGATGATATGAGAGCAGTTCTTGAAGCTAATCCCAATATCAAATTCATTACATTTACTCATAATGAAACCTCTACAGGTGTTTTACAGCCTGGAGAGGACATCGCAAAGATTGCCAAACAATATGATAAAATTCTTATTGTAGACGCAATAACATCCGTTGGTGGAGATTATTGTGAAACAGATAAATGGGGTTTTGATGTTTTAGTTACTGGCTCTCAAAAATGCTTAGGGATTCCACCAGGATTAGGTATGATTGCTGTTAATCAAAAAGCATGGGATATTATTGAGAACAGGCCTGAGATTCCTTCCTATTATTTAAATCTCAAGAAGCATCGAAGTGGTTATAAGAAATACGATACACCGTATACACCAGCTCTACCATTGTTTTATGCAGCGCATACAGCATTCCAAATGATTCTTGAAGAAGGATATGAAAA
>JBHLOP010000051.1:0-10856 GCA_048940375.1 Promethearchaeota archaeon
CCGTCTATTTGTGCCTTAATAAAACACGTTATGACCCCATTTTCTTCTTCTAAAGGTTCAATTGTGCCCATTTTAGGATCTATCAAATCTGATATTTCAAAACCCTCTTTTAACTTGACTTTGAATACTCCGGCTTTTTTAACTGTCATTTCAATTTCAGAAGTTTGTTCAGGGTCAATGTTGAAAAGATTAGTTCCTTCTAACCATTCTATTTTTGATAGTACGTCCTCTAACCCTTTCTTAAAAGGTTTTTTGATCACAGTTGAAGGATCAATATCTAGGATTACTTTGCGCATTGTTTCCAGTCCTCAATTCTGTTATATTATTAATCCTTTATAAATAACCCAACATGCACGGCTAAAGATTTTTACAGTTAGGGGAACCTAATCTTATAGGGGAAATGGAAGTTGAAAAACGCACTGAATCAAACAATCATTGAGGCAAATGATGTTTGGAAGATCTACAAAAGAGGAAAGACAGATGTTGAAGCTCTCAGAGGAGTTAGTTTTCTGGTGAGAGAGGGTGAAATCGTAACTATAATGGGGCCAAGCGGCTGCGGCAAGACTACACTTCTAAATGTCATTGGAGGGCTTGACACACCCACAAAAGGGAACATTAAAGTCAATGAGATCGAGCTTTCAACCTTAGGTGAGAGTAAACTTACAAAATTCAGAAGAGAAAACATCGGTTTTGTCTTTCAGTTTTACAACCTTTTACCAAATCTTACAGCATTAGAGAATGTACAACTTCCTTTGATAGCAAAAGGAATGCCAAAAAAAGAACGATTTGAAAAAGCTAAAGAATTTCTTCAAGCAGTCGGGCTAAGCGATAGGCTATATCATAAACCAGGAGAACTCAGTGGTGGGGAACAACAAAGAGTTGCAATTGCCAGAGCGATAGCAGTTCAACCTTCAATTGTCTTGGCAGACGAACCCACAGGCGACCTTGATACAAAAACTGGAGAAGAAATCATGGGATTACTGAGAAAAATCAATGAACTAGGTCAAACCATTATTATCGTTACGCATAATGAAATGATTGCTAAAACTACAGATAGAATAATCAAATTACGTGATGGAAAAATTATAGAAAATTCTGGAAGTTAGGAGAATAGCAGATTGAAGTTAGGATTCCTTTTCATTTCAATTCGCGATTTGAAATCAAAGAAACTAAGAAGTGTGATAACTATCGTTGGCATTGCAGGAATCATAACTAGCTACTTGGTAATGCTGGCTGCTGCGAATACTATGAATGATCTTGTTAATGAGACATCTTTAGCGTATGAATACAGATTGTTTGTTCTCAGACGCGGCAAAGAAGATCCAATGGTAGGACAATTGCCAGAATGGTATGTAGATAAAATCCGCCAAAAAGTAAATCCAGATTACATTGATGGCGTTTCGGGTTTTTTGTGGTGGATGGTTGATAATTCTACTAAAGATGAAGATGATGCCGAATTGTTAACCATGCGTGGGCTTCAAGTCGAATCATATAAATCAGTTATTGAAAAATACGAGATGATTGCTGGTGAGGAATTAAATGATGCCCAGAAAGATCGAAATTATTGCATGATCGGAATCAACGTAGCAGAAAAATACAGAAAAACTGTGGGTGATACAGTAATCCTACAGGAGCATGCTTTCAAAATTAAGGGCATATTTTCAACATCTACGATGACTGACTCAGAAATTTGGCTAACCATGCGTGATTCGCAAAATCTCGTTGGTAAACTGCATAAGGTAAGTATTATCATCGTAAAAGTCAAGGAACACGATTATATAGATAGTGTGAGAAAACAAATCGAAGACAATCTTCGAGGAGTAGTGGTATTCGAAGCAGATGAATATATGGAAGCTAATGCCCAAGCCCTTGAGAGTTTTCGTGGTGTAATTCTTGCAATTTCAATGATAGCACTCTTTGCTGCTGTCCTTGGTATGATGAATACCATGACAATGACGCTTCGTGAACGTCGACATGATATAGCTATAATGAAAGCCGTGGGCGTTTCAAATAAGTCAATTGCACTGTATATCAGTGTAGAAGCACTGTTTCTTGGCTTCTTAGGTGGAATTGCTGGTGTACTATTAGGATCCGTGATGTTAAACGTCTTTGGAGTATCAAATATTGAGATGGCAGGCTATTTGATAAGGATAGATATCACATGGCAACTAGCTCTTGAAGCGCTTTTCATATCTACAGTCTTAGGAGTAGTAGGAAGTCTTTATCCGATATTCAAGATCTCCCGTCAACGTGCGTTGGATATTTTGATGAAATTTGGTTAGGGTTTGAAAATGACTAAAGTACTCGATATATTTCGTCTGGCAGTAAAAGATATTCGTTCTTATTCAAGATCACTTGCTACACCAATCATCGGCGTCGCTATAGTCATCTTAATCTTTACATCAATGATGGCCGCTGCTGACGGCATGCGTGCGGCATTTTCAAGCGCAGGAATAGATAACATTCTCGTAGTTGAAGAGGGGAGTGCTACCCCGTGGAACTCGGTCCTTCCTCGGAATATGAGTGAAGAACTAGAAGAGATTCCAAATGTAAATGTCGTTTCAGAAATGGTTGCGGGATTTACCCTTGACGAAAAACAGCGTTTTAACCTTATAAGAGGCTTAGACATCTCTACATATGAAAATGTTACTAATGCTAAGATATTGGATGGCAGAAGCCTAAATGTGAATGATACTAAAGCACTCACTAATCGGATCATGGTTGGTCAATATTTGGCGGACGAGAAAGACCTAGCAGTAGGCGATTGGTATAAATTAACATTATATCATGGTCTGGAAAATGAGAGTGCGGATATTACCTTAGAGCAATACAGATTCCAAGTCGTTGGAATTTTTGCTACTGACACAATGCAAGATAGCGAAATGTGGATGCCAGCATTTAGAGCTCGTGAAGTGCTTGAGATGGAACATAATGAGACCAATTATTTCGCTGTAAAACCAAATGACCCCAGAAATATAGACCAAGTAATTCAGGACATCGAATCTAGTTTTGAAGGTGTGGATGCTGTTAAAGAATCGAAAATCTGGAAGAACATGACTGAAATGCTTGACCAGTTCTTGGTCATATTGGACTTAATTATAATAACAACAGTCTTAGCTGCAGTTATGGGCATATTAAATGTTATGATTAATTTAATTGATGAAAGACGTCATGAAATCGCGATCCTTAAAGCTGTCGGTTTTGAAAACTCCTCAGTTCTTTCAATGTTTATAATGGAAGCTTTACTTGTAGGTTTTCTAGGTGGATTAATTGGAAGCTTTGGGGCGATCATAATATTTCGCGTAATCGGTTTTACAGTCAGCTCAGCTGGCTTCACATTTAAAGCCGTATTGACAATTCAAACAATCATCAAGGCGCTTCTACTTTCAACAGGAATTGGAGGACTTGCAGGATTATATCCAGTCATTAAAACAATCAGAATTAAACCTATAGATGTTTTAAGAACGTAAAAAATCATAGCGTCCCTTAAAATTGATATCTTTTCGTGTGTCATACACGAATAGCAAGGTTTTTATAGCCTATCTAAGAACGATATTTCGGTGTCATAAATGGGGTATCGCCTTCCATATTAATCAAATTTTTATTAACCCCAGACAAGATGCCATACTACAAACGCTGACTTTTGTTGACCTTTTGAAACAGTCGCGTTGGAGGTGCTCTTTTTGAGAGGTGGCTTTGTTCCAGAGTGGATTAGCTATTAAACGCTCCCAATATGGAAATAATGTGCATATAAGGAATAAGAAAACGCTGAATAATACTTTATTTGCGTCATCCATCGGAATTGATTATATTGTTTTTGATTTTGAGGGAAAGGCATATGATATAACACCCTCAGAGTTATCAAAAGTTCTTCAGAAATTAGAAAAAATCGATGGATCCTCAAAGATTATTGTAACAGTGGCCGCTAGAGCCGATCGCTTTGGCATACGTACTGCGCACTCTGATCTTGATGATTTTATTGAGTTATCAGAGTCATTTACTAACTTGGGTTTCTGTCTCGTTGCGGGCAATTCGGCGTATTTAAATGAAGTTGAAAAGTCAAAAAGTGTATTTGAAATTGTAAACCTTGGCCAGTATATATCTGATAGATCAAGTAATAGTCTTGACATATTTGTCGGAACTGAAAATTGCATAAATCCTACGCTAGCGATTCTTCAAAATTTTTCAGAAAACGGCTATAAACACAAATATATTCCCTTTGTACTTAAATCAGAGACATCAGTCAAAGAAGCTGAAATAATAAGGAATAAATTTAGTAGAGAATTTAACTTTGCGCTTTACGCACCATATCTTTATACAAATTCGGAAAATGCTATTACAAAAAAGCTTTGCGAATATATTTTGAGAAGAAAAAAAGCACAATGTGATTTAGGACTAACCCCCTTGAATTGCGATGAATTAACGAAGCTAGAAAAATCTGATGACAAAAACAATTTACTAAGAAATTACGCTGAAAATCTTTCTTTATACGGAGATTTCAATACTATTTCCAATGAAATATCAACTCTTCATAAAAATGGATTCAATATAATTGTTGGATTAACTCTTAATGTTGACTTAAAACAGATTCTCACTCTAAAACGAGCTTGTCTAAGGGCAAATGAATTATTACTCGCTTAATTGAATATATTCTTTGAGAATGATATCTGCCGCTTGGTAGGGATCTATTCTCTTTTCTACAATTTTTTTAATAAGTTCATTATAAACGGGACTTTCTTTAGCTTTCTTAACAGCTTCATTCTCGATTTTAGTAATTAGCGTATCAATTAACTCCATGGCCGCTCTTTTTTCATGTAAGTCCCCTGAAGTCATATTTGCTAGAAATTCTTGGTGCGCCTCAATTTTGTTTATAAGTTCATCAATACCAGTGTTCTTAGTGGATGATGTCCTTACTATTGGTGGTAGCCACCCAGCTTTCTCATTTAAGCCCTCATAATCTAGTATTCTCTCAAGGTCATTTACAGTTTCTATAGCTTCTGGTTTATCTGATTTGTTAACAACAAAAACATCTGCAATTTCCATTGTTCCTGCCTTCATAGCTTGAATTTCGTCTCCTAAGCCTGGACTTAAAACCAATACTACTGTCTTTGCAACAGACATGATCTTTACTTCGGATTGACCAGCACCCGCAGTTTCTACAATTACAACGTCTTTTCCAGAAGCGTCTAAGATATTAATAGCATCTCTTGTGGCTCTAGCAAGTCCACCAAGGCTACCCCTGGTTGCCATACTGCGAATGAAAATTCCTTCTATACTAGTAATTTCTCGCATTCTTATTCTATCTCCTAGCAATGCGCCTCCGGTATAAGGGCTTGATGGATCTACTGCTATTATTCCGATTTTTTTTCCTCTTTTATTCCATCCAAGTGCTAGTTTATTTACCAAACTGCTTTTACCAACTCCAGGAGGACCTGTTATTCCAACTACATGAGCATTCCCAGTATATGGATAAATCCTGCGACTAATTTCTTCCGCTTTTACAAAATCGTTTTCAATTAGCGAAATTAGGCGGGTTGTGCTTATAATATCGCCTTTGAATAAACCATCAATAAGTGCTTGTACATCCATCTACTTTTCCTCTAGTGAATTCTTTCCTTACTCACATTCTCTTTGATGTACTCCACAGCCTTTTTAAGAGGTGTGCCAGGTCCAAAGATGGCAGAGATCCCGTGCTGTTTGAGAAATAAATGATCATCAGTAGGAATTATACCACCCACAATAACCAGAACATCAGTAATTCCTTTTTCGGAAAGTAATTTGGTAACTGTGGGCAAAATGACTCTATGTGCTCCGCTTAATATACTTAAACCGATAACATCTGCATCCTCTTGTATTGCGGCAGTTACAATTTGCTCAGGAGTTTGTTCAAGCCCAGAATAAACTACCTCCATTCCCGCATCTCTTAAGGCGCGACAAATGACTTTAGCTCCACGATCATGCCCATCAAGGCCAGGCTTAGCAACTAGGACTTTGATTCTTTTCATGATTAACTCCTCAAGCAAACACGCGTTCCTCTCTCCACACTCCATAAACTTCCTTAAGAATGCTTATAATCTCGCCTAAAGTAGCATATGCTTTAACAGAATTAACTACGTATGGAATGATATTTTCATCTCTTTCAGTAGCGTTCTTTAACTCATTTAAGTATCTTAATACCTTCTCTTGGTTTCTATTTTCCTTAATCCGTTTTAATCTTTTTAATTGCGTTTTTTCAACTTCAGGATCAACTCTAAAACGAGGTATTTCAAGTTCTTCACGTTCATCCTTAAATTGATTTATACCAACTATAATTTGTTTCTTATTATCAACTTCTTTTTGGAATTCATAAGCACTATTAGCAATTTCCCTCTGTGGATAACCTTTTTTTATTGCTTCAATCATGCCTCCCATACTATCAATACGATCAATGTAATTCATCGCTTCTTCCTCGATTTTATCAGTTAACCACTCGATATAATAACTGCCAGCTAGCGGATCGATTGTTGCTGTTACGTTACTTTCATTTGCGATGATTTGCTGAGTTCTTAAGGCTATAGTAACTGCTTTTTCAGACGGGAGTTGCCATGCTTCATCAAAGCTATTGGTATGAAGACTTTGAGTTCCTCCAAGAACTGCTGACAAAGCCTGAAGAGCTACACGTACAATATTATTTTCAGGCTGTTGTGCAGTAAGTGCCACTCCGCTTGTCTGTGTATGAAATCGCATCCAGAGACTTCTTTCTTTTTTTGCACCAAAGCGCTCTTTCATAAATCGTGCCCACATTCGTCTTGCTGCTCTGAATTTGGCAATTTCTTCGAAGAAATCATTGTGAGCACAGAAAAATAAGGATAATCGAGGCGCAAAAGCATCAACATCCAACCCTCTTTCAATTGTTTTACCAACATACGTAAGACCATCTGAAAGTGTGAACGCAAGTTCTTGTGCAGCAGTAGCTCCTGCTTCTCTTATATGGTACCCACTAATACTTACGGGATTCCATCTTGGGACATTTTTTGTACAAAACTCAATAACATCAATAACAAGTTTAACTGAAGGTTCAGGGGGGAAAATGAAAGATTTTTGTGCAATAAACTCTTTCAATGCATCATTCTGAACTGTTCCACCAACTTGATCCCACGAGATACCTTGTTCTTCTGCAACTGTTAGATACATGCTGAACAGTATGGGTGTAGGGGCATTAATTGTCATGGATGTAGTAACCTTATCGAGAGGGATGTCTTCAAAAAGGAGTTCCATATCATTTAATGTATCGATTGCAACGCCACAGACTCCGACTTCTCCCAAAGATATTGGATCATCTGAATCATAGCCTTTAAGAGTTGGAAAATCAAAGGCTACGCTCAATCCAGTCTCACCCTCTGAAAGTAAATACTTATAACGTTGATTTGTCTGTTTTGCTGTTCCAAAACCCGAGAACTGACGCATCGTCCAAGGACGACCACGATACATTGTCTTGTGAATGCCTCGTGTGAAGGGATAATTTCCTGGAAATCCCAAATCCTTTTCGTAATCTAGATGGTTGATATCAGCAGGTGTGTAAATTAACTCAATTGGAATACTCGAAGAATTTGCTTTTTCAGAAATATTTTTTTGGATGTCTTCTTGCCATTCTTTTCTTTTCTTCTTGATCCGTTCAATAAAACTAGAGTCAAACATTTTCATCAACCTTTTCCCCAACGATATTTTCATTTTTCACTTAATAATGATTTTGTGCTATTGGCTAAATAATTCAGCTTATTTTTCTTAAAAGATAACTAGATGCTTTCTCATATATTACTCCCAGGTCAGAAACGTTTAAGAAATCAGCAATAATTAAATACCAAATAACGAAAATGTTAACAACGCATAAAAATGCAATTAAAATCGTTAATTTTCTAGTACTTATGTCACCCATAAACCTGCATAGAAGTAGAATGACACAAAATGGTAATATGAGTACAAAATATCGACTTAATTCGCGGGGCCCTGGTCCAGTTACCAGTTGAACAAATATGAAGAAGACTAGAATAAGGAGATTTAATCGATCAATATGCTTGTTCTTAATGTAATAATAAAGATAGGAGATTATCACGGCAATAGATACTAGTTGTGAGATGTAAACTATTGCTAAATATAAATCCGTAGTTAAACTAGTCCAGTATGTGATCACCCAACTGAATGGATAAAATGAGTGCTCTCCATAAGCTTCTAATGCATGGAAATAGAGAAAGAAGTCACCTGTTCTAATATAAAAAAACAAGAACTGTAATAACACGAATAGCGTTGGTATAATAAACTGAAGGTAACGAATGTCTTTGTAGGCATATAAGATAAGTATACTAACAAACACCCACCCATAGAAGTGAGTTAGCGCTGAGAGAATAGCAAAAACTAGTGAGTAATGTATTTTATCTTCAAACATAAAATAGATAGTAAGCGAAACGAGCATCAATAAGAGTCCGAAAGCTTGAGTCCATTTTAGGTAGGATACCGGAAATAAAAGATTAGAAAAGATATAAAGTGCAAAGAAGTTTTCTGGCTTTTTTATTCCCCAACCTTCCATCTGCTTATTTAACAAATGAAAAATAATGGCAAACCCTGCTGAATAGCCTATGATTTCTATCATTAACCAAGTGAGATACGGACTGATAAAGAAATTCAGTGAGAAAACCTGTATTAAAAATGGCATGAAAATAAATTGCCGAGCATCCTTTAGTGGTAACCCCACATACCATGTCAATGCAATATCCGCATAATGGTCGAGCATGGAGAAACTCTCATCATAAACAATTGAAGCGACCACATATATTGGGAGTTTGATAATCAATCTTAAAAAGAGATTGAATAGAAACACGAGAACATATTTTTTTCTGATAAATTGGACAAGATTCTCTAACAGCTGATTTCTATCAATTGAAAAACTCATCTTGTTCACAATATGGGATTAACTTTGGATTAGGTGTTGACTACTTAATAATCCTTTAAAAAACTAGTTATGTCAGAATACAAAGAAGAAAGTAAACTCAAGCACGCAATAGTTTACGTACTTTAATATAAGGTAATTGCAATCCCTCAAGGATCTGGAGAAGAGTATCTCTATGATGACTTTTCATACCTTTCCAATCCAATACACATAATTCAATTTTTTCAAAGGATCGATCGATTGCTTTCTTAATCATATTCTCATTAATGGTCTCTAAAACATATTTAGGTACAATATGAGATATTGCATATTCTGTTTTCAAGAGTAGATGATTGAATTCTGGGGCATAATGCCCACCGCCGACGCCGATAACTGCTTTGTATCTTTTTTTTGTAGAGGCAACATGCATTGCTACGTTAACTACTGCTTCTACGGCTTTTTTATCACTCCATTGATCTGGAGTGCTTCCAACTTCAATAAAAACAATTGGGGCATTTAAATTAGTAGGCCCATGATGACTAACTTCTAAAGATACATTATATTGTTCCAGATCTAATCGAGTCTTCTGGTTATGAAGTTCAAGTAATGCTTCTTTGATCGCAAAGGCCGGTGCTATGCCAAGTTCATTAGGAAGACCGCCAAATTTTGCTTCCGAAGTCCAATTACCAGTAGAATGAGTTAGAAGTGCAGGTATCTTCGCTGCAGATTCATGTTTACTTGCGAAAATAAACAAATCTGTACTGAATTCGTTTAGATGGTCTGCCGCAATTATTTTTCGACGCGTTGTTATGAGTTTTAGTTTACCTTGTCCCTTATAATCGTATATTGGACTATCCTCAAATAATTCTCCAGTTTTTTCAAAAGAATAAAACGCAAGAAATTGTTCAAGAAGATTTTTCCCGGCGAGTGAGGCTGATGATGTCACAATAATTGGCATATTGGCACCAACATTCAAGTCGTGAAATTAGCTTGATTTCTACAAAGCTTTAAATAGCTAGGGGCTACAAAGTTTTTAAGTAATTTTGTCGCGTAAATAATACATAAACATTAAAGTTAATGGAATAAACAATAGAGAACTATTTTGGAGGTTTTAATGTGGTAAGATTAATTTTCCTTGGCGCCATGGCTTCAGGTATCGGCGGTGCGGTTCTATTCTTTGGTATCTGGTTGCAGAACCTGTCAATTTACTTTGCGTCATATATATTTCTAGCTCTCGTCCTTATCGTTGCTATTATCAACACATTCTTTAAAGAGACTGCTCGTGTTGGCTATGTCCATCCAGATGACTTGCTCTTTGGAAATATCTTTGCCTTTTTGTTTGTACTTGCAGCAATTTTGGGAGCTGGTTACTTCTATAATCTCGGACAGTTGCCAATGTGGCCCGGGACGACACAAGCAGAGATGACACAAGCGATGTTCAACTACGCAGCTGTAATCTTCATAGCGTTTATCTTCCTGTGGGGCTTATCACAGCTGGGTTTCATCTTAGACGTCATTCAAGGGCGTGGCAAAGAAGTCACAAAAGAAACAACAGCAAGATTCATCTTATTTGCTTTGATCTTGGGAGTCTTATTGAGCCTGATACTCGCAGGCTTCAATCAATTATATCTCTCTTCAGGTTTTATTATTTCAGCATGGGTATTAGGTGTCATATCGACAGTACTATTGATCCTACTCGGCGTTGTACTCCGCGGAAGATACGAAGAAGTACCGAGCTAATATGCATCTCGCTCAGGGGTGCTCAAGCGTTCTTTTTTTATTTCTATTTTATTTTTAGGGTGTTATTTGGATCTATCAGCGGCGAAAAGGATATATTAACTCTTAGAGTGACCCGTACCCCGAAAAGTCAAAATAAGTGGGTTTTGGATTGATTACTGAGTTCTCATTGATTCTACATAAGATTATTTAAAACTTTTTGAAAAGTTTTATTTGC
>JBHLOP010000052.1:0-2076 GCA_048940375.1 Promethearchaeota archaeon
AGTGCAAGAGTTGTTTATGATTTACTTAAAAAGAATGGACCATTAACAGCGAAAGATATTTTGCGTCAATGTAATCTTGCACCCAGAACGGTGCGGTATGCACTTAAGAAATTATTAGATGGCGGGCTTATTCGGAGATTGCCCAATTTAAGTGATATGAGACAAAACATTTATCAGCTGCGCGAAGTAAACTAGTCTATTTTTTATCTTTTTCAAATATTATCTGGGGGGCTATTTCTTTTCCCAATTTCTTATTCAAAAATTAACGTACTATTAGACTATTTTTCATATAAGCTACGAATACCCCATTTAGGGGATTTTGGCTTGTTTTTCTTTTCTTCGTACTCCATCATTGATTTCAGGAGCCACATACGTCTGTACCATTGAATCCTATCACGATCATGCTTATTTAAAAAACAATGGAGACAATAGTACGTTATTTCGTCTTTGTCATCCTGAAATCTCATTTCTGCTGCTGAACCACATTCATCGCAAGAAACAGTAGAGTCAGTTTCATCTATTTTTTCCAATTTCAAGTTCTTGTTCACCCTTCAAGATCTACACACCACAGGAACTCTTCATAAATGAAACTAAAACGGCAATAAAGTAAAACTCTTAAACATTTGAGAATGTATTGGTATTCCATAATAGAATGTTGATTGAACTATTAGACTTAAATCCAAATGGTGAAATGTAATGGAAATACCAACTGTTTATTTCGCAGATGCTAGAGCAAGGAGTTCTGCGGAGAGCCTTATCTCCAAATTTGACTCCTTGATAGATATTGAACTTAAAGAAAAAATTTCTAAAGGTGATCTAGTAGCTATAAAGACTCATATGGGATCTCCGTTATCAACACGATATTTACGCCCATTCTACATAAGAAGATTAGTAGAACATTTAAAGAAATTGGGTGCAAAGCCATTTGTTGCTGAAACTACTGGATTAGGGCTTACTAATCCTCGTGGTACTGCCCAAAAATATTTAGAGATTGCTGCTTCTCACGGGTTTACTCAGGAAACGGTTCTAGCACCAATAATAATCGCTGATGGACAATTTGGAACAGATATAACGAAAGTAAAATTTGAAGGCAATCTCTTCAAAGAAGTCACTTTAGCAAAAATGCTTACGAAAGTCGATTTTCTTATAAGTGCTGCGCATTTTACAGGGCACGCGTTTGCTGGACCAGCGGGCGCTATTAAAAATATTGGAGTAGGTTGTGCAGGTAAAACTAGCAAAGGGCTAATTCACTTTAAAAACAAACCAAAGGTCAATCCAAGCATTTGTGACGGTTCACCTGGATATTCGATCGCTCCTTGCATTACTGCTTGTCCAGTTGACGCTGTTAGCAAAGAAAATAACACAGCAGTAATTGACGAAGAAAAATGCATTTTTTGCTATGCATGTGTTGTGAAATGCCCTCAAAAAGCTATTGAAACAGAGAGAACAGAAAAGACCTTCTTACAAAAAGCAATTACTGAACTCACAACAGCTTTTGTTCAGACAATTGGCAAAGAAAACATCTATAATTTTAATTTTCTAATCGAAATTGACTGGAATTGCGATTGTGAGCATTTACAAAAAGGTTGGAATGACACCCCAATTGTACCAGATCTTGGGATCCTTGCTTCATCAGACCCATTAGCTATAGATCAAGCTTCCATTGATCTAATCAATGCGGCACCAGGTATACCAGGATCAATGGCAGAGGAATGTGGTGTCATGGAGCCTGGGGCGGATAAATTAGGAAGTATACTGAAAGATATTGATCCTCAAAATCTCTTAGTCGCAGCTGAAGAAATCAAACTAGGAAGTCGCAAGTACAAACTTGAGAAAATAGAAATGCCATTGCCCAAATCCACGTAGTCTCTGTTGCTATTATACAATATTTTACGAACAGAAACGTATTCTATAAAGGAGTGTAGACCTTATAGAGTTTTATTAAGGGAACTTCTTGTCAGCAAGAAGCAAACTGTAAATCGTAAATAACAGAAAAAGTTATAATGTAATTATTACTCTGTTGGCGATGTATTATTTATTACATAATTAGAGAGGCTGAATTAGAGAGGCTGAATT
>JBHLOP010000052.1:2176-10810 GCA_048940375.1 Promethearchaeota archaeon
TATAATGTAATTATTACTCTGTTGGCGATGTATTATTTATTACATAATTAGAGAGGCTGAATTAGAGAGGCTGAATTCTTATGACGGAATCAAATACTGACGTTTTCGATATGATGAAAGATGAGATCTTAGCAAATGCGGAAGAAAAAGCAAAAGAAATTCTGAATCAAGCAAATCAAATAGCGAGCGAGATCTCTGAAGATGTACAAAAGAGAGCAGAAAGAATATCCAAAGAGATTATAGAACAAGCAAAAAAGGAAGCAGATCTTAGATTAAGAAGAGAAATTGCTAAAGCTAAACTTACCGCAAGGAGTGATATACTCAAGAATAAAGAAGAAATTATCAATGACGTTTTCGAACAGGCTCAGAAGAAATTAACAGATTTTGTAAGTTCAGCGGAATATGTAACAACTCTAAATAATCTAATAACAGAAGCCGCAATTGGATTAAATGGTGGAGATCTCAAAATAAAAATTCAAACAGGTCAAGGGAAACATATAGATATTAGCAAAATTCAACAGCATGTGATGCAACAAACTAGTATGTCAACAACTCTATCCGTTATAGAAGAAAATTTACGAAGTATTGGAGGAGCGATTGTAACCAATTCTGACGAAACAATACTAATAGATAACACTTTTGAAGCAAGACTAAGACGTATGAGACAAGAAATTAGAACTAAAATTGCCAAGATCTTATTTGAATAGAGAATAGCTTTTTTTTGAATAAGAAAATGATGAAAAAGGGTAATAATTAGTTTTATGAATTTTATGAGTCTTCAATTTCAGAATCGTTACAAAAATACATTCATAAAGTGAAATAAATAGAATCAAATATACAAAAACAAAAGACATAAAACTCTAGCTTTGAAAAAATGAACAGTTATTTCAAGCAAATCCTTCGTATAGATGGATCTGCCCTATATCTAGATATTCAGGAGGTCTAGAGAATTTCTGAAATGGAAACAGCCGAAGGAGAGGAACTATTAGTCCCGTTGGATCAATATCTTGCATGTGGGATCCATATAGGCACACAAATTGCCACAAAAAGTATGCAGCCATTCATTTATCGAGTTCGTAATGATGGACTTTATGTTCTTGATGTAAGGACTACAGATCTGAGAATAAGGGCTGCAGCGAAATTCTTATCACGGTACGAAGCTGATAGAATTCTTGTGGTTTCAGCGAGAGCATATGGCTTTAAGCCCATTGAAGCCTTTTGCGAGACTATAAGATGCAAAGCCATGCCGAAACGTTTTATTCCAGGAACTTTAACGAATCCAAATATTGAGGAATATATAGAACCTGAAGTAATTATGATTACCGACCCTCGTGCTGATAGACAAGCTTTAAAGGAAGCATTACGCGTAGGTATTCCCGTGCTTGCACTCTGTGATACCGATAATGGTACCAAGAATGTAGATATTGTCATTCCGGCAAACAATAAGGGACGTCGTGCACTTTCATTAATATTCTGGCTTCTTGCAAGAGAAGTTCTTAAGGAACGCGGCGAGATTGCAAGTAACGAAGAATTCAAAGTGCCGATTTCAGAATTTGAAAGCAAAGTTAGACGTGAGCAATAAAAAAGGCGTTTCTTTTCTTTTAACTCGCCAAATAAAGCCTTACTCTTTGTGTTTTTTAATTTTCGTTAAAAAATCGCTTCGTGTGTTATTAAACAGCAATTTGTGTTTCATTTAAATAGTTCGTTTTATATATACAGTTCTACTTCTAGATGAGTTGTTCGCATCTGAATTAAAGAATGCTAATACTCGCTCCAACGATCGTGGCACTGCTGAAATGATTCTAAAAGCTACTAGAGGCAAAATGCTAAAAATTATTAAGATCAAGGAAACCCAAAACTCATCTCCGAAACATTAGAAAAAATAGTTTAAGGTTTTTTCCTACACCTTTTTTACATATAAGAAAAGCAAAGTGAAACTTATCACAAACCTGAGTAGTCACAGGTTACGAACTAATTAATACAAATCCGTTTTTTGTTAGGGTGGGTTGACGAAAGAAATCCTCATCAAAATGCTTTGAAATATAAGTTAGTCCATTAAACATTATACTAGTTTATACTTGTCAAATTCTTATTTAAACTAAAGTGCCTATAGATAACACAGGATTTTGTAGGGAGTATTATGAGCAAAAGCCCGAGAAATTTGACAATTCTAAAACTTGGCGGTAGCGTCATCACAGATAAATCAAAGCATAGTCAAGTAGACAACATAATAATTCAAAGATTTGCCAAAGAGGTTTCAACAGTAATCCCTTCTTTAAGTCTACTCCTAGTTCATGGAGGAGGATCATTCGGTCATCCAATAGCAGAAAAATACCAGATCCATAAGGGATGGCACTCATCTGAGCAAAAAATCGGTTTTTCAGAAACTAGAAGAGCTATGATGACATTAAATAAGGCGATTGTTGATATATTTTTAGCTGAAGAGGTTCCTGTTGTTTCTGTACAACCATCCGCATGCACCCTTACAGATAGTGGACGCATTGTACACATGGATCTTGAGCCAACAAGAAATTTGTTAAAATTTGATTTTGTTCCTGTTTTTTATGGAGATGCGGTAATGGATCTTTCGCAAGGGATTTCCATATTATCTGGCGACCAAATTGTTACTTACTTAGCAAAAGAACTCTCTGCAAAAAGAGTGATTTTTGGAACAAATGTAGATGGCTTGCTAGATGCTGACCAAAAACTTATCCCTGAAATCAAACTTCATAACTTTGAAAATTTGCTTTCATTAGCTAAAGAATCCGTTGTCTCAGACGTTACTGGCGGCATGTTTGGTAAGTTAAAAGAAATTGAGCCTTTGATGAGAGAAGGTGTGGACACTATAATAATCAATGCAACAAGGCAAGGTATTATCGAAGAAGTTTTAAAAGGTGAAAAGGTGGTAGGCACTTATTTCACGCGATGAGAAAAACATCAAGACTGAGGTTCTTGTATTGAAAAATCAGGCAACAGAAACAAGAAAACTGGATCATATCAAGATATGTTTAGATAAGGATGTTCAAACTAAAAAATCTGCTGGGTTCGAAGATATTGACTTTGTACATTGTGCAATTCCAGAATTAGATTTAGCGAATATTAAAACCAACAGTAAAATTTTCGGATATGAATTTGCTGCTCCGATAATTATTAGCGCTATGACAGGTGGACATCCAGTTGCTGAAAGGATCAATAAAACCCTGGCAATTGCAGCACAAGAAATTGGCGTTGGTCTCGGTCTGGGAAGCCAAAGAGCTGCATTAGAAAACCCTCAATTAGAAGTAACATATTCTATAGCCAGAAAACACGCGCCAGATGCTTTCTTAATTGGAAACATTGGTGCACCTCAATTGGCAGATGGCACCATTAGATCCAAAGAGGCAAAAAAGGTTATTGAAATGATTAATGCAAATGCGTTAGCAATCCATCTAAACGCATTACAGGAAGCTATTCAACCTGAAGGAGACTCAAACTACTTAGGTGTAATCCAGGCAATCAATAAACTAGCAGATGAATTAGATATTCCATTAATTGCTAAAGAAACTGGAGCAGGCATCTCTGGGGAAACTGCTAACCTTCTTGAAAAGGCAGGTGTAGCTGGAATAGATATCCAAGGAGTAGGAGGAACAAGTTTTTCCGCGGTTGAAGTATATCGTGCTGAGGAACAAGGATTAGAACGTTTAAAAAGGCTTGGAACCTTATTCTGGGACTGGGGCTTGCCAACAGTAGTAAGCACAGTTGAAGTAGCACAGACGACTTCACAAGTAGAAATAATGGCTTCAGGTGGCATAAGAAACGGTCTGGATGTTGCGAAAGCGATTGCTCTAGGTGCAGATGCAATAGGAATAGCATCACCATTGCTCAAACCTGCCTTCAGTGGAGATGTAGAAGCCGTAAAATCTGTTATCGATAGTATTATCGCGGAGTTAAAATGTGCTATGTTTCTCACTGGAGCAAGTGCTATTGAAGATCTTAAGAAAGTGCCCATTATCATTTCTGGTAACAGTGCAAACTGGTTAACATTGAGAGGAATTGACATTTCCATGTTTGCTAAACGCTGATTTTCGAAATATTTTTTATAATTATTCTTAAAATCTATTTCGGTTTTCTTAAAGTTTTAGTTTTTTATTTCAAAAAATAATTACTAGAAATCAGTAAAGATGCCATTTCCAAAAAAGTAAAGAAGTTCAGGTAGTTCATATCTGTTGAAAAAGATCAATTAATCAAGAAAACTATATCATTAGAACAAAAGCTTTTAAAAAGTACAATAACTATGATCACAGGTAAAGTTCAACAAAAATGATCACTTATGAAGGATGAAAGCGTTGCATTTCCTCTTTTAATGCGATGCATGAAGCGAGGTGTGAAAAAATGTCTAAACCATTTTATGTAAAGTTTGACGTGCCAAAAGATTTAGCAAATTCTGCCCTTGAAGTTTTGGCGGCAGCAAGAGACACTGGAAAGATTTCTAAAGGAACAAATGAAACAACCAAAGTTGTGGAACGTGGAACAGCGAAACTGGTTCTTATTGCAGAAAATGTAGATCCTCCTGAGATAGTAGCTCACTTACCACTTCTATGTGAAGAAAAAAATGTCTCATATATCTATGTTCCGACTAAGATGGAGATTGGAACGGCATCAGGAATAGAAGTTCCTTCGGCTGCAGCTGCCATTACAGATGCTGGAGATGCTGATAAACTACTTAAAGATATCATCGGAAAAATAAAGGCCTTGTAATGTACAAACACATGAAAACGGAGGAACGCACATGAGCGAAGAGATAGGATATCCAGCTGAAGTAATTCAGGTGATTGGACGAACAGGTGTTACAGGAGAAATCCTACAAGTGAAAATCAGAATACTAGAAGGACGCGATCAAGGACGAATTCTTACTAGAAATGTCAAAGGACCAGTACGCATGGGAGACATCTTAATGTTAAGAGAAGTGGAACGAGAAGCTAGAAAACTGAAGACACCATAATAAAACTATTTTTCAACTTGAGAAAAATCCAGCGGGGTGAACTACCACCCTACAAGTAGGCTGGCTTCCTGAATCATCCATTCCCCAACGGGATATGTCAAACAGGCTCAACGGGCAGTCCCTGCCCTGAACATGATGATTGCGAATCTAAATAATGTTGTGATCGGTTTAAAATCGTGATGGCAGAGTTATGATCTCGCGCTACATCAAGACCGCAGTAAGGACAGTTGTGGATACGTGTTGCTAGTGTTTTCGGAACAAACTGCCCACACCTACTACACAGTTGGGTGGTATTATTGGCACTCACATACTCTACTAGAGTACCAGCTTCCTCCGCTTTGTACTCTGTAAAACACATGAGTTGCCTCCAACCAGCATCACTAATCGACTTGGCTACATGACGGTTCTTCACCATATTGGTAATCGTTAAGTTTTCATACACAATTAAATCATAGCTATCAACCAGTGTTCGACTGATCTTGTGATGAAAATCCTTTCGCTGATGGCGTATCTTCCTGTGTACCCGTGCTACCTTTGTGTTCTGCTTATAACGGTTATTTGAACCCTTAACCTTCCTGTCTTTACGTCGCTGCTCTTTGGCTACTTTTTTCTCCGAGTTTCTTAACCAACGGGGGTTATCTATGGATTCTCCCGTATGTAACGCTAAGAAATTTTTCAGTCCGACATCTACCCCTATCACGTTCTTTAGCTCTCTTTGCTGAGTGAGAGGAACGGGGTCAGGAAGTTCTACTGAAAAACAAGCATACCAGTGGTCTACGTCGCGTTTAATGGTACAAGTCTTGATCACGCCTTTTGATGGGATCGGGCGGTGTAATTTGATGGTAAGATTTCCAATTTTGGAGAGGCGGAGTTTCTTCTTTTGATAATCAAGAGCGAATCCACTTTGCGGGTAGGTAAAGGAGTCATACCGGTATTTCCCTTTGAAGCGTGGATAACCGGCTTTCTCACCCTTCTTAATACGCCGAAAAAAGTTGGTGAAGGTCTTATCCAGTCTTCTCAGCACGTCTTGAAGTACCTGAGAATGCACCGCCTTCAAACACGGGTTGGTCTGTTTTGCTTCTTTTAGTTGGGTGGCTTGCTCATAATAGTTGACTGAGTGTTGCTGAGTTTGCCATTGATTTCTTCGCTCTGCCAGACTGTTATTATATAAACTACGACAGATGGTAAGCCATTGAGCTAAGGTCGTCTGTTGTTGTGAGGTCGGATACACGCGAAATTGGTAAGTCCGTTTCATCACACTGATCCCTGTGTTCCCTCTGCTATTCATTTTATTAGTTGTACTATACGTAAAAACCTATTTAAAGATTGGGGGCACCACAGTGAAAGTGAAAACGCACTTCATGTAACCCCCCAACACGTTGGGGGGTCTTCTTGCGAGGTAGTTATAAATTATTAACACTCTTTACTTTTACAGATTTATTGCTTTTTTTTGACATACCATTCTGTAAATTGTTTTAAAGCACGCATTCTATGCGAAAATTCATTTTTCTTTGAAATACTCATTTCTGCGAATGTCATATTGCTTCCTTCTGGTATAAAGATAGGATCGAAGCCAAAACCACTGTTTCCACGAATCGCATGCGTAATAATCCCTTTTATTTCTCCTATAAAAGATATAACACTTTCTTCAGGTTTTCCGTAACTTAAAACAGCCTTAAATTTAGCATTTCTTTTTGTTTCATTTTTTAACAATCTTAGAATTCCTTGACAACCTATGGTTCGCATTACATAAGAAGAATAGGGACCAGGGAAACCGTTTAGTGCTTCAATAAAAAGTCCAGCGTCCTCAACAAGTATTTCTTTATTATGTTGCTTTAAAATTTCTTTTGCTGCATTTTCTGAAATTTCCCTAATACTATCTGCCTGAATTTCAGGTTTTTCAATCATTAAATGTTTAATTACAATCCCGTATCTTTCCATCACAAGTTTTGCTTCTTTAAATTTACCGATATTGCTGGTTACCATAAATAACATGTGTTAACTCGCCCTTCTATGACATTCGTAGATATCTGCCTCTTTTCCGAATTGATTCCATTCGATCATATATTTCTTTCATAGGTACAGAACCAATTTCCTCCTGATATCCTTCTAAAATTTTGCTAAATACTTCTTCTGTGACTCTATAATGAGTACTCTCAAGTGCCCTTTTCATAAGATGCAGATCAACCGCCTTATCTTCGATTGAAGTCGAGTTGTAACCCAATCCGAAGTCAATAAGGTAAATTTTGCCCATTTCTGTTAGAATCATGTTAGAAGTGGTAAGATCTCCGTGTATAATGTTGTTTTTATGCAATCTACCAATAAGAGTCCCTATTTGTCTTGATAGAGTTTCTCGGGCTTCAGCGTTGAGTTCATCAAGAATTTCTTTAATTCTTTGACCTTCGATGAAATCCATTACAAGAGTTGTCTCACTTTTGTCTATTTCGTAAACTGTAGGTGTTGGTACTCCGGCGATTTTGGCATTTCGTAATAGATTTGCCTCATGAACCGTTCTAGCAACTCGCAATGTCCAATCAAGTTCAGAAACCCTGTAATCTTTTTTTATTCGTTGTTTTCGCATAATATTTTTTGAATGCCATGTTTCTTTGTAAAGAAATGCTTCTGCACCCTTTTTTAAAAGCAATAAACACATCCACCTATGTTCTCGTAAAATCAACAGCACCTAAACTCCATTTAGGGAGAATTTGGCTATTTTTGATACTTAGTATATCACCCTGTAAATATTGAATTAATCCTGTCCATGCAATCATAACGCCGTTATCTCCCGCAAGAGCCGGTGATACAGCAAAAAAGCGAGCATCATGCTCTTGAGATATTATTTGAATCATATCTTGAAGTCTTTTGTTTGCTGCAACTCCTCCTGTTAATAATACCTCTGATTTCTCAGTATGTGCTAAAGCTCTTTCAGTAACTTCAGTGAGCATCGCAAAAGAAACTTCTTGCAAACTGAAGCAAAGATCTTCAAGTGGTTCATTTTCTTTTAGTTTATTCACTGCCGCAGTTAATAAACCTGAAAAAGAGAGATCCATCCCTTTCACGCTGTAAGGCAACGAAATGAATCTCTTAGAACTATTCTTGGCAATTTTCTCTATCTTTGGTCCACCTGGATGAGGAATATTAGCTTCACGAGCGAAAGTATCAAGCATGTTTCCTAAAGCAATGTCTAAAGTCTCACCAAATATTCTATATTTATCCGCTTCATAGGCAGATACAATTGTATTGCCACCTGAAACATATACCACAAGAGGATCTTTGAAACCTGATATTTGCCTTCCTAGCTCGATATGTGCGATGCAATGGTTTACTCCAACTAAAGGAATATCTAGTAGAAGTGCAATTGTTCTTGCTGCTGTTGCAGTAACACGTAGGCAAGGTCCTAAACCAGGACCTCTTGAAAATGCGATTAATCCGATGTCCCTTTTATTTAAATTGTTATTTTCTAATGTTTCTCGGAGTGTTGCAGCAAAAACAGACATATGATGCTGTGCAGCTTCTCTTGGATGAATTCCTCCACTCTTTGGAACATATTCACTACGAACATTAGCATATATCTTTCCATTAGAATCAATTACTCCAATTCCAAGAGTATGGGCAGTTCCCTCAAGCCCTATGCAAAGCATATACTGTCACGC
>JBHLOP010000279.1:0-2663 GCA_048940375.1 Promethearchaeota archaeon
TTCAGAAAGAATTCCAAGGCTGTTGCTCCATATTCCTACTATAAGTTTTGTCCCCGTTAAAATAAAGGCCGCAATAATAGATATAAATGCAACCCACGTTTTTTCATCCATTCCCCAATGTCCATGGGAAGTTTCAAGGGAATTACTCTGTATCACGACTTCAACTCCTAACTATTCTACCTTATTTGACATTTCTTTTCGGATTACATTTCAGGTTCATCTATTATTAAACGTCTCTTTTGCAATTTCTCTTATCATGGAGTGTATCCTACTGATAGCGCTTTTGTATCCTCTTATTAAATTTCCGCTTAGTAAGATTTTTTAGTAAAAACTTAGTCTTATATTAATTTTGATAAAAATGCCCCAGACGTGTGTGATTTATCACCCGAAGTTTACAACGCATGGAAATCTTGTATTACGAGAAAGATTAGCACCCGCATACAATTTTTTAATGGATTTTCTTAAGAAAAACGACCGAGACAACAGAGTAGTTATTCAAATACCTAAGAGAGTAGAAGAAAAATTAATTCTTCAGATACATACCGAGCAACATCTTACAAGAGTAAAAGAAGATGATTGTTATGAGGCTGCACTCCTGTCAGCAGGCGGGGCTGTATTGGCGGGAAAGACTGTCTGGCTAAGGAAGGTAAAAAACTCATTTGTTTTTACAGGAACTGCAGGACATCATGCAGGTCGCAATTCTGCATGGGGTTTCTGCTACATAAATAATTCTGCGTTACTTATACAACATCTCAGAAATACTTACAACGTCAAGCGGTTCATGATAATCGACACAGACCCTCATCCTGGTGATGGCACACGGGATATTTTTGAGAATGACGAAAATGTTGTGCATCTAAACTTTTGTTCCGATGGTCATGCATTCAGTGAAGATTTAATAAAATCCAAAAAATTTGACATCCCGCTACCCTCAAATATCTCGGATAAAGGCTTTCTGAGAGTCTTACATGAACTAACTCCATATCTTGCCGAAAGATTCGTGCCTGAAATGATTTTGTGGAATTGTGGGCATGATTCCCATCACGCGGATTATGGCGGTTTTAACTTAACAACCTCAGCCTTTCCTGAAATGGCTAAAATAATCACACAAGTAGCTGAAGATATCTGTGATGATAAACTCGTAGTCTTACTAAGCGGTGGATCTAACTCTTGGGTGGCACAGCAAAGCATCACAAGTATTGTATCAGTGCTTGCAGATTTGTCACCGCCTGAATTAGATCCAGAACAAATTGATGAAAATCCAGAAGATATAAGGATAGCAGATAACGTAATAAGCAAGTTATTAAAAGAAGTGCCTTAGAATTTTGCCTTAGGTTTTGTCAGGAGACGTTGTATCAATTGAAAAAAGAAGTTGATGAATTAATAAATGGACTTTTAGATGATGATGTCGGAATCAGACGAATTTCTGTCCAAACCATTGAAAACATAGCTAGAGAGGATCCTCTTAAAGTCAAGGACATTATACCAGAAATTCTAAAAACTCTTAATAGTGACGATGACAGTTATATAAGAGCGACAATCGCAAAAATTCTTGGAGATATTGGCTTAAAAGAGCCAGATCTGGTTAAAATAGCGATTCCTGAACTAATAATTGGCTTAAATGATAAATACGTAGAAGTTCAAGAAAATGCACGTTATGCGCTTGAAACTATTGGATCTCAAAGCCCTTATCTTCCACATCTCGCTGTAGACACATTTTATAGATTTTTACGGCAATATGCAGATGAAGAGGAAGGTATCACAGATTTTCAACTTCTGGTTAAATGCATGGAAAACGAAAGCAAATGGACACGATATTTTACAATTGGCGCAATTGTGGATTATCTCCAGCAAAATGATGAGGGCTTAAATGAAGCGAAAAAGTTACTTAAAAAAGCATTGGAATCCAATGATTTTTGGATGAAAAAAGGAGGACTTTGGGCTTTTTGTCAACTATGGTCAAAAGATATTTTAAAGGAGGACGCCTTCCCTATCGTAAAGAGTGGACTAAATGAGACATCGCCTGAAGTAAGACTCTCTGCAATCAACTGCATCAATATAATCCTTCAGAAGCAAAATGAAAGGGTTAATGAATTAGCCCCTCTTATTCTTGAGTGTTTTAAAGACGAAGAAAAAAGTATACGAGAACTGGCGTATGCGTTTGTTATTGATATTTACGAGAGTTATCCTCGAATTGAAAAGGATATTATTTCAAAATTGGCTAAACTAAAAAGTAAAACCAATCACAAAGAAACTAGACATCTCATAGCTCGTACATTTGAACATATTGCGAAGCCAAAAATCAAAGAACAACTGCTTAAAAAGAAAGGACGATATCTGCTCTCTAGAACAGCAAAAAAACATAATGTATCCACAAGTTTTGTCAAAAGAATTGTGCAACAGTTATCTCGTGAAGGCATAAACATAGAAGTAATAAACGAAAAAGAGTTACTAGAAGATTTTTTGCATTCCTTAAATCCAAATGAAGAAAAAGCAATTAGAGGGTTTCTTAAACAGTTATCAAGAGATCAAGAACATCAGATCAGTTTAAATGAATTAATTGCGAATGTTTTCAGTGAGGAGCAATTAAAAAGGATCATTAACAAGATGTTAGCTAGCCATTGGATTAGAGGAGAAATTCAAGAAGAAAAGAAATTCATACG
>JBHLOP010000280.1:0-2621 GCA_048940375.1 Promethearchaeota archaeon
GTTCCACTAACGAGTGGATGATCTCCCTTACCGAAGTCCAACTCCTGAATCCGAGAAAGTACTGTATACATTTTCATAATTGCATTCACACCACGTTCAGGAATTGCACCATGAGCAGCAACACCACGAGTTTTTATCTTTAGCCAACAATGTCCTTTTTGAACGATTACAGGGTTAAGGTCGGTAGGTTCCGCAATAATACCCTGTTTCACTCGCTTGATATCAGGAGATTCCATTGCCTTTTTTGCGCCTTTAGTTGCAACTTCTTCGTCTACTGTCGCTAAAAACACAACATCTTGGGAAAGTTCTTCTTCGACTTCCTTAAGAGCAACAAATGCCGTAAGCATGCAAGCTAAGCTTCCTTTCATATCTAATGAGCCGCGACCAAAGAGATATCCGTCTTTTATTTCTCCTGAAAAAGGATCATATGTCCATTCTTCTGGATTTGGGACCGGAACCGTGTCCATGTGTCCACATAAAAGAAGCGCAGGTCCTTCTCCTTTAATAGAACTTATGACATTAAAACGATCTTTTTCAACTTCTTGTAATTGCGCAGGAAGCCCCTTATCTTTTAGCCAAGTAGCTATGTATTCTCCGATTGCTTTTTCATTACCAGGTTGATTTTCGCTAGGGATTTTTACTAACTCTTGAGTTAACTTAATGATTTCTTGTTCATTAATAGAAAGTTCATCTGCAGATATGGTCATTTTAGATTTCACCCACAAAGCACACTAAGGAACTTTCAGACTTTTTACTTTTTTTCTTTTTGACTATAATCGACAATACCTTAAGTAACCTATTTCACCGAAATTAAGAAAATAATAATTAATTTTCTGGATTTCTTGAAAAAAGAAGGCTGGATTAGAGTCCAGATTCAATGCTGTAGACTAAGAAGGTCTATAAATCAAAAATAAAGGAAAGTGTTAGATAGCCTTAAAATACACTTTAGGTCTTCCTGGCTTTTTACCAAGTTTACTAAAACGTATCACCCGATCTTTCAAAATAAGTTTGATCAAGTGATCATATATTGTTGTACGAGGTAATTTTGTGAGCTTTACGATTTCCCCACGTGTCATAGGACCATGGTGTATAAGTAGATCGTATAAATACTCGTCTGTTGGGATTTGTAGCTCACTCTCTCGTTCATCCCGACGTAATTCTTTTTCCGTTTGATCCTTGGAAATTGTCGAGATTATTTTTTTGGAAACTATTTTTATCACCACTTTACTATCGTGTCCATATTTAAAATAAATTAGGGAGAGGTAAATGAAAGTAAAATCATTATGGAAAGATATCTATAGAGACCGAAAAGTATACCACGACCAAAACAAAAAAAGAATTTAAACGAGAATGTATAAGGGCAGCGAAACTCAGGTTTTGGAGTCAATGAATTAAGAGTGCCTTATATTGTTAACTCTACTTTTATAACTCTACCTTCTTTTGCTTCATGTATTTATAACATCTTTTATGCGACCCAACGCCTCTTTCAAATTTTCTCTTGCGCATGCATATGACATGCGGACGTGCCCTTCTCCAATATTGCCAAAAGCATTACCTGGCACAGTAACGACTTTTGCTTTTTCAATTAGGAATTCACTAAATTCAATCGATGTTTTTCCAAGCGCAGAAATGTTAGGAAATGCGTAAAAAGCTCCGTTTGGTATTATACAAGAGATTTTGTCAATTTTATTCAATTCTTTTACAAAAAAATCTCGACGCCATCTGTATTCTTCTCTCATTTCCTTTATGCTTTCTTTTGGTCCCGTTAAAGCAGTTAATGCAGCTTTTTGAGCAAAACTTGGCGTTGTTACTGTTGTGAACATATGAGCAAGACCAACAGAGTTTGCAACACCAGCATCGGCACATACATATCCTAATCGCCAACCAGTCATGCTAAACGTCTTACTAAAACCATTGACAAGTATTGTGCGGTCTGCTACGCCTAATGTCGATATTGGCACGTGTTCGCTTTCGTAAATGAATTTTTCATATACCTCATCTGAAACTATAAGAAGGTCATTGTCTATTGCGATTTCTGCAATACCTTCAAGTGTTTTTCTTTCAAATACAGCGCCAGTTGGATTGCATGGACTATTTATTAGAATCATAACCGTTTTTTTTGTAACCAGTTCGTTTAACGCGTCTAAATCAGGTTGAAAGTCAGTTTCTTCAGGACAGGGGTACCATACGGGTTTTCCTGTTGCCATTCTAACATATTCGGGATATCCCAAAAAACCAGGATCGGGTACGAGTACTTCATCACCTGGGTTTACGAATGCAAGCATAATATCGTGGAGGGCTTCTGTTGCTCCACAAGTGAGAACAATCTCAGTCTCAGGTTTGTAATAAAGGCCATATTCGTCATTAAGGTAGTTCGAGATGGCCTTTCTGAGTTCAATAGTTCCTGGAACTGCCGTATAGTGCGTAAAGTTATCATCTAGTGCTTGCTTTGCAGCCTCTTTAATATGATCTGGAGTGTCAAAATCGGGCTCGCCTATACCGAGTGAGATAATGCCTTCAACTCCTTGTGCCAAATCAAACAATCGTCGAATAAGAGAAGGATTTATATCTTTCATCCGTGATGCAGGCTGTCTCATTTTAATCAACTATCAATCAGGTTC
>JBHLOP010000281.1:0-2619 GCA_048940375.1 Promethearchaeota archaeon
GGAGCAACCTAAACCTCGACGTTGAGTGCTTATGGGATCACGGGGTCGAGATCGGGTTTCAATAAGCCACAATGGTAGGTAATATCCACCTTTAGGGGCACTGTCGCACTTTTTGCCGGGGTATCCTAGCCTGGTAGGGAGCAGGCCTGCTAAGTCTGTGACCCATGGAAGTTTCTTCTTCCAAGAAACTGTGGATGGTCTCGAGGGTTCAAATCCCTCCCCCGGCGCCATTTAATTTTTAGAGGGACATATTTTCGTCAAGAAGATTAATGTTACCTAACAATTCACATGCTTTGCATAATTGCCTTTGAGTTGGTTCAGCACAATACTCACATGAACCAAGTATAATTGGTTTGCTTGACTGAAGTTGAAGTGCATTACTGATCTTTTCTGAAGTTTTTAGAAGTGTGAAGAGAGTTCCTGGTCTTTTAGCTTCCATTAAACTTAGAAAATTTCTTATATCCCCTCGTAAAGCTTCTATTGAATACGGGCAAGACCCTCCATGATAATTAAGTTCTCTATAATATGCATAGAGTGTTAGTTCTTTTTCAGGAATTTCTCGAGCTGGCTTTACCCTTGGAATCATGCGAGAATCAATCATTTTCGAAGAATTTAAATCACGTCCTAGTCTCCAAAAATCTCCTCGGATTAGGTTAATGAGAATTGTTTGAGCAATATCATCAAGATTATGTGCTGTAACGATGATATCTGCATTAAGATTGCGTGATACAACGTTAATCGCTTTTCTTCTTAAAACACCGCAGTATGTACATGCAGCCAGTCTTTTTTCTTGTTGAGAATCAGCTTTTTCAATAATTTGATCCAAGGACGCTCCAAAAATATCGTGGAAAGACCTTATTTCATGTTCAATGCCTAATTGTTTTGTATTTTCTTTTGCAATAGCAATAGCATCCTCTCTATAATCAACAATTCCTTCATCTATAGTAACAGTGATCATCTCTGTTTTTTGAAATTTTTTTTCTATCCCATGTAGAATGTGCAATAAAGTGACACTATCCTTTCCTCCAGACAAGGCAAAGGCAATTCGATTGTCCTTTCGAAACATTTTATGTTTAGAAATGGTTTTTCTAACCTTTTTTTCTATTGAATCAAGAAAACACCGCTTGCATAATTTTTGCCCTGAATGTTTTTGAAAATACACGGCTTTTTTGCCACATTTACATCGGTGCAAGCAAGTTCACACTCTTAAACTTGAGCTGCTTGAATATTTAGATTGTTACAAGTCCCATATTAAGAAAAGTTAGTACAATGTTGAGGATAAGTACCATAAGAGCAAAAGATCTTATACTGTTTAGAATCACTTTGCCGATTATTTTAAAATTATTGAATTTTAGGCTGAAATAACCAATGACTTCTGTTAGCATCCTATCTCCATCTAGGAAAAAGATAGGCAATAAATTGAGCAGACCAATATTCAAAGTGAGTAGGAAAGTCCATTGAAGAAGTGTAAATAGTTGCAATGGAAAGAATGAGCTTAGAACTCCAAAGCGTGAAGGATAATAATTGAACGTAAAAATTCCCATATAGGCTTTTGTTGGATCATCTGGTCGTGCACCAGTTTGAAATTGAATTATTCCTTCATCTGTTTCAAGTTCGATCGTTTCATAAGCCTGAACATTTGAGAGAATATCAGAGAGTTCTTGTACATTTTGTGTCGGCATACCATTAATAGAAAAGATAACATTACCTCGCTCAAGTATGCCATCTGCTGGACCCCCCGGGACTATATCTGTCACTAAGACACCTGTAGATTGGCCAAAAAGGGGTGCAATCAATAAACTAAAATTTGTTAAAAGTAAGAGAACTAGAAATGCAGTGGCAATATTTGAAAATGACCCTGCACCAAAAATCCGTAATCTAGCAGTTGGTGATACTTTTTTAATATCTTCTTCCTCAGGTTCAACAAAAGCTCCAGGAAGAATAGCAAGTAATAATAATCCTGCTGATTTTAAATTTACACCTTCAATACGTGCTGCTATTCCATGTGAAATTTCATGTGTTAGAAGAACTACAGCTAGGCCAAAAATAATAAAGGGAAGTGATTCTCCAGAAATTGTAATACCTGGAAGGAGAGGTAAAACAGGGCTAGCCTGAAGTGGTGCAAAGAAGAAATTGAGAAGATTTTGTAGAAGAACAATGATGATTTGAAGCATACCGATAAATCCAACGACAATTCCCGCTGAAAATGCAATTTTCCACGCTGAAGGATATTTTTTCGCAAGTTTTTCAATAACAGATAATCTTGTAGTCCGGTAAATTGCGATAAAGGGTCCAAGTTCAACGCCTTTATTTTTTAAATCAAAAACTTTGTAGGCGACATAGATAAACACCCAAATGATTAGAATGTAAATTGCTGCTTCTATCAATTGCCCAGAGACTTGCATGTATTTTACACCGAGAGTTCTAGTTTATTCACTCTTACAAATATCCTTTAGTTTAGGTTTTTTAATCTAAATCAACATTTATAGTACTATTTGTTGCATCTGAAATTCAATTTTGAATAAAAAGGTTTGCTAGCACTATCCCTTCAAAATAAATAGCAGTTAATTTATATTTATTGACCCGTGCATTTTATTTCAAAATGTCTTATGGGAGGTA
>JBHLOP010000282.1:0-2618 GCA_048940375.1 Promethearchaeota archaeon
ATAGATTCGATCAAAGTTGAATTAAACTCATAATCACCAAGCAAGAAAAGGTTTCCACCATTAGCAACAAAAGTTTCGATAAGTTGTGTCTCATTCGGAAGAAACGTCTTGTGGGGAGCAGTTACTACAAAAACATCACAGTTAAGAAGCACTATAGAAAGGTCAGTGTTTATCTCTAAACTTTTATTTACTAAATATCCTTTATTATTAAGCAATTCAGCAGCGTTACTATACTCCCCAGTGATTGAATTAGTTTCTTCGTGAGTATTATCAAACACAATTCTCATAAGAGGCTGATCTGTAGCAGTAACATAATTATCATTGCCCGTAATAGGCAAACCTGCATTGAGCACAAAGATAAGACAAGATATCATTAAAAAAATTCCACTTTGTTTTAAGGGTTTGAAGTATTGCATACGTTGTCCCTTACAATATTTTTAGTAATGCACAATTGTTATTCTAAAAGCAAAGAAAACGACTAAAAATGTTTTGGAGATAGATTACTTGTTGTTCTCTTCACCACAATTGCATGAAAGACCTCGAAACTTAGATTTAGACAATTTTTATAAGTGTCTCCCAAGACCCTAGAGTGTTGGAGAACTGCTATGATCTACACTATAGGTCATTCGACACGTTCAATCAATGAATTCATAGATCTTTTAAAGCTGTACAACGTGAAAATGCTAATTGATGTTAGACGTTTTCCTGGTTCAAAGAAATATCCTCATTTTAACCGAGAAAATCTGATTAAAATTCTCGGAGAACTTTCTATAAATTATTTTTGGCTTGGAGAACTGTTGGGTGGTTTCAGGAAAGAAGGTTATGAAAAATATACTGAAACAGAGGACTTTAAAAAAGGAATTGAGGAATTGCTTAAAATATCGAAGCAAGGAGAAACTGTAATTATGTGTGCTGAAATTGTTTGGTTTAGATGTCATCGAAGATATATATCTGATAAATTGGTACAACTTGGATATGATGTGGTGCATATTATTGATGGAAAAAGGACTTATGTCCATAAATTAAAGAAGACTTAATATAAAAACATGCAATTCGCATGGAGAGTTTAAAAAATGGGTGTTGAAGAAGAGATAAAATTTGGTGTCTGTCCTAATCTGTATCCAATTGATGTGATCTACGAAAGTGCGCTGTATGCTGATAAAAACGGATTTGATTCAGTAATGATGGGTGACCATCTTATTGCTATAGGAATTAAACGTTTTGATGCTCTTGAAGCATGGAGTACTTTAACTGCTCTCGCAGTAAAAACGAAAAGAATAAAGCTAGGAACTTGTGTTACCGATCCACATAGACGTCCTCCCGCAGTATTAGCGCAAACTGTAGCCACCCTTGATATCATTAGTAATGGAAGGGCAATATTAGGTATTGGACCCGGCGAAGCAATGAACTTAGATCCTTATGGTGTAGCTTGGAAGCGACCAGTTTCACGCATGCATGAATCTCTTAAAATAATAAAGAGTTTATGGACGCAAGATATAACCTACTTTAAGGGGGATTTTTTTAGCCTTCAAGAAGCTATATTTGAGCCAAAGCCAATTCAAAAACCACATCCTCCGCTATGGATAGCCGCTAACGCGCCAAGGACTATGAAGATAACTGGTGAATTGGCTGATGGATGGTTTCCGCTCAATATTTCACCTGAAACCTATAAAGAGAAACTTACACTCATTAGAAAACATGCAAAAGATTTTGGACGTTCTCCTGAAGATATTGAACCCGCACTGTTCATGTATACGCTTGTCGCACCGACTTATGATGAGGCTATAGAAAGATTTGAACTGCCTGCAAAAATGCTTTTGGCGTTTTTTCCACGACTACTTAAAGAGAAATTTGGCTATACGATGCCTAACGAGAAATTTAATGCAGCAAAATTCATTGTAACGCCATCAAACGTTAAAGAACTTCTTAACCAAGTGAAAGATATCCCTCTGGAAGCAGTCGAAGAATTTTTTGTTTTCGGATCACCTGACGAGTGTATCAAAGGCATTGAAAAATTCATAGCTGCAGGAACAAAACATTTTGCGTTAGCTTTGCTTGTTCCTCCGCCAAAATTAATGCCTACACTAAAAATGTATCGTGAAAAAGTCATATCCTATTTCAAAGAATCAACATCATTCTCATCAATATAGGCTATCCTTAGACTTGTTTCTTTATTTTTATAATTGAAGCTATATACGAGATATATAGGTGGATATCATGAAAAAAGTTGGCGTTGTCGATAAATACTATTCTAAGATAAGTGTGGCTTTAGTTACGCTTAGTGACAATTTAGCTGTAGATGATAAGATAAGAATTAAAGGGGCGACGACTGATTTTGAACAGGTTGTTAAAAGTATGCAGATTGAACATGAATCTATTAATTCTGCAAAAAAAGGTCAGATGATAGGATTGAAAGTTGAAAATAGGGTACGGCCTAAAGATGAGGTGTTTATTTTAGAATAGCAATATTTTGTCCTGTATCAATATTAGAAATTTAATTTTCTTAAATTGATTTTTTTATTTTTTAAACCAAAAAAGAAATTAGGACCTAAAAAAAATCGATCATTTCGAATAATCGTAGAATCCTTTTCCTGTCTTTCGTCCTAATTGCCCAGCTC
>JBHLOP010000283.1:0-2617 GCA_048940375.1 Promethearchaeota archaeon
GCATTTGCAGAGTAAGAATAAATCGTTTGCCAATTGTTATACTGATCATTATCGAAGATATAGAAGTTTACAGGATTTGAAGTTTTAATTGTTCCTGAAACGATATCTCCTGGTTTCAATGTCGTATCAAAATAGGTGTATTTATCTGAAAGCGGGTCATCTGTAACGTAAAGTAGTGTTTCAGTATCTTCAACAGTTTTAAAGGTTGGACGAAGTCCCACTGCTACCAAGATTAGGCCAAATACTAAGAACACGATGCCAACTGCAATAATCTCTCGCCGTATTATATTAGAATATTTCGACATTTTTATTCACCTTTTTTCATATACTTTACAAATTATAATTATATACTATGTCTTGAACTTTACGGTTACGGGTAAGGAGGGAAAGTAAGCCTACCCTCTTGAGAGGCGGGATGAATCGCCCCACTTGAGTGATACCATGCGCTGGGTTTTATATACCTTAAACTTTTGCAGGTTTTTCTGATATTTTTAAATTGTTGTTCGGCGGTTCCTTCTTCGGTATGTTTTAATATTGCATTTCCGCCGAGAGCAATAAGAATTTTTTCACTTATTTTAATCACTTTCGTTTTTTATTTTAGCGATAATAAAGAAAAATGTTAGTTTCTGTAGACTATTCAGAGCAATTCTCATAAATTGGATTATTAAATGCATGTGACTGTGATCTAACAGTAACAAAAACGCTAAGATTTCTGAAAATTAAAAAAGAGCAACTTAAAAATGTAATCTATGATCAGGAGTAAGAGTTAAATAACCCCCAGAATGTTTAAAGGATATCTATGGGAATTACAATACTCATATTCCTTCAAATCCCTATATTCCTTTATTGAATCCCGTAGTTTATTGCGAAGGCTTTTAATACGTCTCTAAAGGCTTTAATGGGGGCACAAGAGATCCCAGCGCCTATTTGCCCGATACCAGCTTTCTTATGGACGATTTGTATAATTGATTTCGGAACAAGACCAGTTTTATTTACTTTAATGATGTTTATACCCAAAGGAGTGCCTTTGAACTTGAGATATGGTATAAAGAATTGAGTGTTGACCCCATCACACACCTTATAGCCATCAAGGGTCAAACGTACAGCTTCTTTTGTGGTTTTTTCAACAAGTCTTCTCACAGTAGGAGCGTCCTCTAACGCATAACCACCAAGTCCGAGCGTCTCCGTTATAGAATTATCACCAAAATCTCCGATAGCATCATTTTGATTATATTCATTGAAGTATAACCCCTTAGGCACTTCTGCAGGACCAATGAACCATTTTCCTTTCAATCCGCTTACTCCAATGCCAAAGTCAATCCCATTTCCCGTCAGTCTCGTCACAAGTGTGCTGTATTTTATGCCATCTGCAGCATCGGCCAGCGCTTTATTTGCAAGCATTGAAAGGTTCAGGAAGAACTTCTCGTTATCAATAATAAACTTAGCTACTGCTACACCATCATCAGTATCCCACAGATTATCTATTATACTCTTCAAGAATAACATATTTGACGCATCAGATCTTAGGTGGAACTCGTCTCCCATCAGTAATCCTTGGCTGATTATGGATATCAGATCTATAGGCTTCTCCTTAACCACTTTCTTTAGTGAAGGACCTAGGACATCAAACATCCAGTAAAGCTGTCCCATCACCTTGTCATTGAATCCTCCAAACCTTAGGCTCGATCCGCTCCCTTCGTAAAGATTACAAAAAGCTTTGTTTCCATATTCTGTATTTTCCGCGACTGCGACATACATGGAAGCAGTTGTTATGCCGGCCATAGGTCCGACGGTGGCAAACTCATGGCAGGGTTTGAAGGTTATTTCACCGCTTGATGCGATTTTATCGGCTTCTTCCAACGTTTTAGCCCGTCCTTCAAAGATCAGACCTCCTTGGATAGCGACTTTCATAGGGGCGACCATATCTTTATATTCGATCGGTGGTCCTGCATGAAGAATAATGTCATCAGTCATGTGAGGTATAACCTTTTTAGCCATATCAAAGTCCACTAACATGGCCTTGCCTTTATCCATTATCTCTACGGTTTTTGAATTTGCCGCTTCAATCTCATCTTGGATATTTTTTTGATTCGAAAGACGCCTAAAAATTGTTTTCCATTCATGATTATTTCTTATCATTGTTATTTTCAACAATTTTAAGTCCCCTAATATCACAATCACGTATGACTTGCACGAAATTAGCGAGATATCTAATTGCAATTGTGGATATTTTCGGTTTCTCTTAGTCAAGATAGCCTCCATTGCTTTTACTACAAATCTAGTAATATTTTAAATCCATATGATTGAATACAAAGAATATCAACTGATGCCCTCTACAATCCATTTTATCGACGTTAAAACTTACTTCTTATAGTAGCATTTACTTTGACAAGATCTTAACGATGGATCTACATATACATATGTGACTGTTAACTAACAGTAACAGAAGCGAATACTACCCATCCAACATGTTAGATGGTTTCTGTCCTCATGGATTGTTGTGCTGTCCCTACTAATGATACCACGCCTTCGAAATAATAATTCACAGAGTTCTGAATGCTAATTTCTAATTTGACATGTTTGTCTGGAAGGCAGAGTTGCTCCTTGTATGTCTTAA
>JBHLOP010000284.1:0-2605 GCA_048940375.1 Promethearchaeota archaeon
ATATTACGAATCTAACAGGACCGGGAGATGTGCATTGGAATAAGTCTACGAGTTTAAGTTAGGGGACATTGTTAGTTTCCCATTTTTTTAATTAAGCGCCGAGGAGGGGCGCTCTATAAATACCCAGGGTAAGGAGAGGAGAAATAACGTCAAAACTCTTTGAAATAACGACCATTAAAACCATGACACTACGCAACAGATTTGTTCGTTCAGCTACATGGGAAGGGCTTGCCCATGAGGACAATACAGTTTCCTCTAAACTTATTGATTTGCTGGTTAGACTTGTTCAAGGTGGTGTGGGGCTGATAATTACTGGTTACGCCGCAGTCCGGGCTGATGGTAGATCAGTGCCTTGGCAATTAGGTAACTATAGTGAGGATCATCTTCCAGGCTTGATCTTGATGGTAGAAGCTGTACATAAAGCCGGAGGAAAAATTGTTAATCAAATCGCCCATGGAGGAGTTCATACCATCCCTCAACTTACCGGAGAGCTACCAATGGGTCCCTCGACCATGTGGAATGAAAATGGACAGATATGCAGGGAAATGACAAGAGAGGATATTCGCGAAATAGTTAATGCTTTCGGAAGCGCAGCAAATCGAGCTAAAAAGGCTGGTTTTGATGGAGTTCAAATCCATGCCGCCCATGGTTATCTATTGAGCCAGTTTCTTTCACCGTTTTACAACAAGAGAACAGATGAGTACGGCGGTTGTATCGAAAACCGGGCAAGAATCGTTTTAGAAGTACTTGAAAGTGTACGTGAAGCCGTAGTAGATCAGTTTCCTGTTCTAATAAAGATCAACGCTGCTGACTTTCTCGATAAGGGCTTTAATACCGAAGATATGCTTCAGGTAGCTAGAATGCTCGAAAACGCAGGCATAGATGCTATCGAACTGAGCGGTGGAACAGTCAAAGCAATATTAGAAGGAAACTCCAATGCATCCTTCTCAAGAACAGAAAATAAGGAAGTCTATTATCGAGAAGCAGCTAAGCGTTATAAGCAAGAAATTGATGTGCCATTGATACTCGTAGGGGGAATCCGTTCTTATGAAGTTGCTGAGAAACTAGTGGAAGAAGGCATAACTGACTATATTGCTCTGAGCCGCCCATTGATTCGTGAACCTGATTTGATTAATAGATGGAAACTAGGGGATACTAGGAAAGTCGATTGCATTTCAGACAATCGATGTTTAGGAGCTGCCGTCGAAGGGAAGGGAGCTTATTGTGTATATGCACGTGGTAAATGAAAATACGTTTTGTTTTACATATTCCATTCGAAGCAGTAATTTTTTCTATGGAAAGTGACATCCAAAAACCAAACATCTGGCATTACCTCTCAAGAATGCTTTTAAAACTCTTGGATGTCGCTCTCCATCAAACATGTTTTAACCAATTCAATCCCAAAAAGAGGAATCCCTTAGATTAATTAAGAAAACAGAAGAGAGAATGGCTTTTTTTTGAGAAGTTTAATGTTATAAAAATGTGAGGTAACTATTCTTTCAATTACCCTTAAAATATTCGCAAATTTATATTTATCTTTTTTGCAGAGAATTTTTATCGGAGTATTGGAATAATAATATGAGATTTAATGCTTGTTTGCTATGTGCCTTAAATCTTAAACCTAATAAAAGTCAGCTCGTATCGAGGTTGGTGAAGAAACAATGGGCAAAGGAAAAGTCGTTGGAGGTATCATTGCAGTAATTGTAATAGCATTAGCTGTGATGTTTGCCTTAGATTACTTTCAAATATTTACCGTTCCAGTCTTAGGAAATTATTTCCCTTAATGGATAGGTCTCCAAATAATACACACTTGTTTGATCAACAGGACATTCACTCTGAATTAGTGCCTTCCAGAGTGTATTAGCTATCACGCTGGATCACAAAATTCATTTTTCTGTTTTTTTTAATCCTGTAAAGTCTCATTTTTCACCATTAAGCACTAAGGAGAGATTTGATTTTATTTTCTGCAAAAAACTATGGTGTTGAACCTTTGAATTACATGAAATAAAAATTTCACGTAAGTGAAAATGGTTTTTAGTGAAAACAAAAACTCTAAGGAGAACGCCCAATATATACTTTAAGTCTACTTTCTTGCGATTTCTTTTCTTTCTGAGAATATCTAAAAAATAGTGAGTATTACTCATAGTGACCTATATTTCTTTTTTTAAAAAAAATCTAATCCTAAAGGTTAGGAATCTAGTTGACGTTTTAAGCAATGGTTACAAATTGTAATAAAAGTATAAAAATAGGAAGATATATACATAAATTTTAAAATCAGTAATATCAAAATATTATCTTGAAGAGGGGGAGAAGGGCGATCTCTAGTTCATTTAATTGATTTTTGATTTCTTCTTTCTAATAGCCGATGAGGCTTCCTCTTTAAGTATTCAAACAAAGGAGATGAGGAGAAAATGTCTAAAATGTCGAAAGATGAAGTAGAAAAGATGCCAGCTGAGCAGCGATGGGCAATAGCAGGTGCAAACTTCGTTGCTGCTTATACCGCATTAGGAATGTTCGTTCAACCTCTCTTGGGTAAGGAAAAGATGCAAGAGATAGACAACAATCTATGGGCTGAAGGTGGTAAAATGTCATATCCGATGATAAA
>JBHLOP010000285.1:0-2596 GCA_048940375.1 Promethearchaeota archaeon
GTACCTGCAATATTTTCAAGCAACTGCCTTCGGCTTTCTGGATCTTCTGTAGCTCTTTCTACTATTTTTCCTTGTTTTATGATATTATATCCTTCTGCTGTAACTTTTGCTTCAGTAAGGCTTTCCAATATTTCTGTAAGAGATGTTGCCTCATCATTAAGTTTATAGACACTATAATGAGAACCCTTTGGCGTCAATCTAATCTGACGTAGTACTGAAATCTCATCATAGTCAAGGGGGATTCTTCTATCACTGTTATCGAACGTTATTTTTACTTCTGCAGAGTTGGATAAAACTTTACCACTCTTTCGGGTGATTACGTCGAGGACCTTATCAGTTCTTTCATCACGTCCTCCAAGAACGAAGGAAAATCCGTCCAAAATATTTGATTTCCCAGACCCATTAGCCCCTTGTATCAGTGTAAAGCCTTTCGTAAATTTGATCTCGCGTGAACCATAAAAGGATTTATAATTCGTAAAGGTCATGCTTTTTAAATAGACCATAATAGACCACAATTCAAGATTTATTATTTACAAACGTGAATTCATCAGCAACTTTTTCTAATAACTCCCTGTCAAATACTGTAACTCTTCCTTTTTTTCCTAGTTTTGGAAATAGCATTGCAAAATATTTCTTCGCTAACACTTTTTTAACAGCATCTTCATCTATTCCAGTAATATGGGCAATCTCATGCAAAGCGTATGGACGACGATCCTTTTCAAAACGTTCAAAAAATCGTATAACAAACTCACGGTTATCAGAAAATGCAAGTCTTAGAGCATTATGTATCATTTGACTTGTTGAGTTAATCATCCATTTTAAACGTGTTACTTCAATTTCCAGGGCTTCCAGTTTTTGAGTAGTTCCAGCATTTTCTTCATTGTCATTTTTTTTGAGTATCTTATCAGTATTTGTTTGTAAACTGCCATGACTTCTTTTCATTAGCTGTTGATATGACTCCTCAAGATCTTTTTCAATTATTTCCTTCCTATTTTCATAAATTGCCTTATATGCAGCCCCTTGAACGAATTTTTTAAGATCTTCTCCAGAAAAGCCGCCTGTTACTTCATCGGCCGAATAATAATGAAGAAGATTTTCAAAATCAATTGAGGAGTCAATATTCGTTTTTTCAAGATATTTCTTCAAAATACTATATCGTACATTTTCGTCTAATTCATCAATAACAATGTGATAATCGAAAAAGTTAAGAAGCCCTTTATCCTTAATCGGGTAGCTTATAACTGCGATTAAAAGTCTAGGATCGTTTTCATAAATTCCATTAAATTCTTTTACAAATTGGTAAAAGATTCTGCGAATACTTTCGATATCTTCTGTAGTAAATAATTCAGTTGGTTCGAAATCGTCTAAAAGTATGATACATGGGCCAACATCTTTTACAACGGTATGAATTCTATTTAAGATCAATTTGATGTCAGTTGGGTTCGGAAATGTAATGAGTAGATTTGCCACATTCATCTCAACAAGAGGTAGTTTTTCCTTTTTTGCTAGTGTTTTTACAAGTGAAGTTTTGCCCATACCAGGTAAACCGACGATAAGTACGGTTCCTCCTGCTTTTATCTCCCATTCCTTTAGTTGTTCTACATTATCTTTGTGAATGGTTTTGATAATGCTTGTTAATTGCTTCTTTGCTTCTTCAAGACCAATAATTTCATCGATAGCCTCGGAAAGTATTTCCTCTTCTGGGAGATATACTCTAAATCCCTCTTTTAATGCTTGGCTTTCTGTCAGTTTTTACACCTCATCGATCCCAACAAGAATCTGCATATATTTCTTGAACTATGTCCTATCTATTATCTTCAGAATATATCTGATAGATCCCTATATTTATCTTTTTAAATTGATATCTTCTATAAAAAAACTATAAATCATTTTGAGTCCTTTACATTCCAAAAAAATTCTGACATTAAGTTTAATTTGTGTTTAATTGAAATGAACAATATAGTATATAAAAAAATAGTCAATTTGTCGCCATTTCGTTTAGAGAAATTTCCGTGAAATTGTCATACAAAATGATTTCAGACCTTGTATACAGCGAAAACTATGCAATTTTGATTTGGAAAGGAGGTGTTTTGATAATAAGGAGCCTTTATCGTAACATATCTTATTTTTCGTCTCATATTGTCTTTGAAAATTTTTGATACAGTTTGTTAATGGCAGCAGACGTTTATCTTCACGTAAGCAAGTCTTCAATGAGCTTTTCTTTAGCAGGTTTTAAAGTAATTCCACTCATACCAACAATTTCATCGATCTCAGCATTTAGTTGCTCTAGAAGTGAAACTTCTACTAAATCGCCTTTAATTCCAGCAAATTTTGCAGAGTATTTTTCCCAAATTTGCTGAGCTAACAGCAGTGTTTTGATTTTTAAAAACTCATAAGGTACGTTTCGATCGTCAACAGTAATTACTACTAAATGATTGTTCTCAAATGGAAAAATGAATGTCCTATATCCTTGACATTTAAATTCCTCAAGAACCAATCCAAAAGAGCATTTGACAAATTCTGTAATTGCTGAAATAAAGCTACCAAGGAGTTCGGGATTAGTTTCCAATTGCCAATAAGATCGATTGAATGCGCA
>JBHLOP010000053.1:0-10410 GCA_048940375.1 Promethearchaeota archaeon
TATAGAAAAATGATAAGCGGTGACTAGAAGCAATATGGTAGATTGAAGATCACATTCGTCGCACATTTGAGTATCCTTATGCGCGCATTAACAGTTTTTCTGATGAATTGGAGTACAGCGTCTAAATATTGATCAATTAGCTCTGGGTCTGCTTTTTCAATGTTTAGTCTGATCCAATCTTGATCGAAGTCCTCGATTTCAACCTCACCGCTCTTCACAAACTCCAATGTATCTATACTTGCAAATACATTCATTTATTTTTGACCTCCTGTCTTATCACGCAAAAAGCGTTCCAAAATAGCTTAGAATGGAAATGCTCCGCCAGGTCCCATGCGGTAAAACCTCCTTTGCGTTTTTTTGGAAACATGCAAATCTCCCTTTTGAAAGGAACAAGTATTCCTTTTAAAAGGAATAGTGATCAACTTTCTTTTTAAAATGATAGCTTAGATCACCCAATTCTAAGAAAAAATGCGTAAATGAGAACTTTACCAATATTTTTGTCGGGTAATTCCGCAAATCAAATCAAGAACTGATTTTATTGACAAACATTTTTGAATATTGTAAACAAGCTATCAAAAATGGCTTTTAATAATCATTCATACCACAAAGAAAATACGTGCTTTTTACAAATGTCACGAAATTTGCTTTCATGATACCCCAATAATACTACGGGATTTTTTTAATTTCGCCGATAAAAAGGAAGATTTCTCAAATTAGATTATAAGGATCTCCAAAATCGATTGTCGATTTAGTGATAATTTTGATTTTCATGAGTAAATCTGAAAAACTTTTATAGTGATAGTTTCACTAATATTAATCATGGCGCCATTTGAGGAGGAGGCAATATCAAAAGAAGATCAGCATTCCATTCAAAATGAAATAAATTCAATCACAAAATTTCTTAAGATCTCACCAGTTATTAAAGAAAAAATCAGTATTAATGAATATATTTCATTAAATAAACGAGAACGATTGATGCGACTTTTTTTAGAATATTTTCTGCCAAAAAAAGTCTTTCCAGAAATTTTTGAGGAAGATCTTGCCTATTTGGCAGCATATAACATATTGGATGTAACTGAAAAGGAGTTATTAACTGAAGAATGGTATAGCAAACGAAGATTATCTCCCACACGAACTGATAAACCCTTAATGCAATTTGAAGATGGAACGATGTATAGAAGCATAAATGATCTGTTAGAAGCAGATTCATTTACTTATGGAGAATTTCTTCCTTTGTTACTAAAGAAAGTTCAACGCTTGAGAAAATTTATCAGAGAACCCTTAACTGAAAGAGAGGCGACACGTTATCTCGACAATATTTTTATGATTTGGAGGCCAAAACTATCAAAAAATGATCTAAAAGTTGTGCTATTTCTTGATTCATCGACTAAACGTGTATTTTCAACGAAGAAAGAAATTGCAAAAGCATTAAATTTGCATGAGAATTCTGTCGCATATATACTTGATCGATTGAGAAAACTTTTTCGTTTTGGAGTTTATGGAAGACCAAATCTAAACAAATTAGGATTACAAACTGTTTTATTAATAGTAGAAGGCAGAATACACGTTGAATTTCCCTATCTTACTGGTATCCAAGAACTACGTGCAGGAAATGTGGTAAAACTCTATCCTTTCAATATCCCACGCCAAAGAGGCAAAGTGGATCCTCTTCAAGATTTGCATAACTCTTTGAAAGGTCAACTAGATACTTTTACACTATATCAAACGCTTGAGGTAAAAGATAACCTCTCATTTCAATATTTCGATATAGAAGAAAACACATGGAGCGTTGATTGGGACGCCTGGGGGCTTTGGCTTGAAAGAATATTATATGAAGACAAATATCATATGGTAAGTCCCGATTCAGTTAAGTTTGTTGATGGGGAAGAAAAACGCATTGCTTTTGATGCAAAGGATTTAGAAATTCTTGATTGTTATGGAACAAACTTACGAATGTCGATGGCGCAACTAGGAAAAAATGTTGGAATGACAAGAGCAGGCGTGAGACTCAGGGTCAAAAGATTGCAAGCTGAAAATATTTACATTCCATTTGTTAATTTGATGCAAATTGGACTTGATGAACAGATCGTTGTTCTTTACACTGGCGAAGAGGAATATCTAAAACCTTTCCAGGCAGCTTTATCTGAATTACCTGTGATGCATAGCTATACACTCAAGCCTTTCACAAACGATTCGAAAAAGTGCCTTTTAGCATGGCTTCGACTACCTTCTGGCAGTTTCATCAAATTTACGGACGCAATAACAAATGTTCTGAGGGAAAGTGATGCCATCTGGACAGCTCATCGATACCAGTTTAGATCAACTGCAAACATGTTACCTGTAGAGATGTTTGATGCAGACAAAAATGAATGGCGCTGGAATAAAGATTTGCTTTCTCAACTAAAGGTTGAGAAATCAGTTTCTTTAAAAGATTGAAAATTTAAGTTGAATTAAAAAGAAAACCAAAATCTAAGTTTTAGGATGCAATTTCTTCTTTTAAATCTCCTAATACATTAGCAACTGCTTTTTCTACAATTTTTTTGGCATTTTCATTAAATGTGATATCATCGTTGTCAATAACATGCACGTAATCAATTTGATAAGATCCATCATTCCATAAGGTGATTGATCCAACCACATGTCCAATTTCTGATGCAATTCCTACATTTACTATTGCCATTTCAATTAAGTCGGTGAGATTTCCTAATCCACTAAGAATCTCCAAAGCACTTCTGATTCGAAAGTTTGTATTCTTTGATATTTCTCTTAAGGAAATAACACAGTAACAGTCTGCCAATCGTCCAAGTTGCAATTCATCCTGAAAAAATTCTTTGACAGTAGGCAGAATATCTTTTTCAATTATAGCACTATCATCTAATATAAGAAGCAGATCACCCAAGTTTCTCTGTTCGCCTACTTCAATTACCTGTAAAAGTTGCTTTTTCCAATTGAACAAGATTTCCCCTCTAAGAGACTATTAGTGCACCTTAAGTTATTTGAGTTCTTAAATGTTTCAACTTTTCTATTATTTTCCTAAATAAATATTCTGATTTTTAGTATACAATTTTTGATTTCTTTAATATCAACTTACAAAGATATATTCTGTTTATACTTCGCTGATGTCCATAAATTGTCTTACAGATTACTAAGAGTCCATAAATATAACATTTTGAATTTTTTCTATGACCTTTATAGTGTAGTAGCTTTTCATTTCTTATAAAAACTTAATGTATTAATCATATTGCCCCTATTAAGAAACCTACAAGTCCAAAAAGTGCCCCAATTTTGGCAAAAAGACTTGATTTATGTTGTTTTTCTTTAGATGTAAAATCTAAAAGAAGTATTACTATTGAAAATGATACTGCAATGTCACCTAAGATTAGGAAAGGAATAAACCAGACATTTACAAAAGATAAAAACCAAATTAGTGAGAAAAATATAATAGCGAATACCCCACAAATTGTCGCTGATAAAGCAGCGATTTTATAGCCATAAACCATGGCTATAGTTTCTACTTGACGGATTTTATCTCCTTCAACGTCTTCCATACCTTTTATGATCTCTCTACTTTGTAACATAAAAAAAGATGACAAAAAGAAAATAATTATAACCAAAGAACTTTCAATTTGATTGAGAGCGCCTGTAATGACTCCTCCATAAATATAGCCAAATGAAAAGGAAATTGCGACCATAAAGTTTCCAAAGACTCCCATAACTTTCCCTTTCGCAGCATATACTACGCCAATAATGGAAAAGAAAACTGCGATAATTGGACACCAAAGTCCAGCAGGACTAATCGGGACTGTTAAGAAAGAGAGAATTATGCCAATAGCCCATAATATTATAGAATAGATTTTCGCTTGTTTGAGGCTAATAGCACCGCTGGGAATCGGGCGATCGGGTCTATTAATTTTATCGATCTCAATGTCGAAAACATCATTGATCACATTTCCAGCAGCGGCAATAAACAAATATGTTAGATAAGATAGAATTAGAATAATAAAAAACGTTGATTGGGAGTACAAAGGGATATAAAAATGTCTTGTAATCATAACTCCAATGATTGATGTGAGACCACCCATTAAACAATTTGCTGGACGCATAATTTCAATAAATGATTTAATTTCCAATTTTTGGCCTCCGTATATCAAATGAAAATATTTCAAACAGATGGAAATATAGTGGAAAAGAAATCAATAAATGCAGGATTTACATGTTTTATTTTAACTTCCAAGTTCAACGTCTAGGCAATTGTTTCTTCGCTTTCAATCACACCATCCCTAAAACGAATTAGTCTATTGCCTTTTTTGCCTACGGACTGGTCGTGAGTTACAATGAGAAATGTTGTGCCCTGTTCTTTATTGATTCGTCCCATCAATTTAACAATTTCAGCGCCAGTTTTGGTGTCTATATCACCTGTTGGCTCGTCTGCCAAGATCAAAGATGGATCGTTTGCAAGTGCACGAGCTATAGAAACACGTTGTTGCTCGCCGCCACTAAGTTCATCAGGTCTGTGATGTAATCTATTTCCTAGCCCAACCGTCTCTAGAAGTTCTTTTGCTCGTTCTTGTCGCTCTTGCTTCGACTTTTTAGCAATTAGCATTGGAAGTTCAACATTTTCAAATGCTGTTAATACTGGAATAAGATTATAAAATTGGAAAATAAAGCCAAGTTTGTGTCTGCGAAGATCTGTGACCTTTTTATCGCTTAGTTCTGTGACGTTCACTCCATCAATGTAAACTTCACCATCAGTTGGTGTATCCAATGCACCAATCATATTAAGAAAAGTCGACTTTCCGCATCCTGAAGGTCCCATGATTACTGCCATTTCGCCTTTATAGAGTTTGAAATCAATTCCTTTTAAAGCTTGAACTACTGTTCTACCTAGAACATAATCTTTCCTAAGATTTATGGTTTCTACAACTAAGTCACTTTCCATGAATTTCCATCCTAGAAATCGTTTATTAAAATTAAAAAAAACTTGCTGTGTTATACAAAATGTTTGATATAAAAACTTAAGTGTTAAATTTAGACACAATTTGACTTGTCTTAATTTTACACTAAAGTCTTTAAATTAATCAATTTGTTCTTGTCTTGTAAGTCTAAGTTTTTTTACTAGTTCTTTATATCGTGTGCGAAGTGTAACTTCTGTGATTTGAGCGGCTTCACAAACCTCGTTTTGTGTGCGGCGTTCGTCTAACTCAATAGCTGCTATATAAATCGCAGCGGCAGCGATACCTATCGGTAGTTTTCCCCTAGTTATATTTAATTCCTTTGCGTGCTCAAGAATTTCAAGTGTTCTCACTTGTACTTCGCCACTTAATTTTAAATCTGTTGCAAGTCGTGGGATATACTCTTCTGGTTCTATAAGAGGAACATGTAGTTGTGGCAGTTTATTAAGAATGATTCTATAAACTCGTGCTACTTCTTTCTTCGAAATATGTTTACTCATCTCAGCAATTTCTTCCAAGGTTCTGGGTGATTTATGAAGACGAGATGCAGCATAAAGCGCAGCAGTAACAACAGCATTTATTGACCTTCCTTTCGTAATACCTTCGCTGAGTGCTTTTCTATATATGAATGCTGCACTCTCCAAAATACTAGATGGCATACCTAATTGTGAACTAATACGTTTCATTTCAGACATTGCTCGAGCTAAATTTCGTCCTCCAGGAACTCCAAGTGCTGATCTAGCTTGGAGCCTTCTTAGACGAGCTATCCGAGCTCTTCCCTCTGGAGAAAGTCCTTTTCCGAACATATCTTCTCGATGTCTCCCTATCGTGGTTGATAGATAACGATCTGGTGCGGTTAATGAACTAGGTGGACCAATTCGACTTTTTTTTTCAAGGTCTTCAGGAGAGAAAGCACGCCATTCAGGTCTGCTATCGATAAGCGAATCTGTAATAACGAGTCCACAATTACCACATTTTAGTTCGCCTCTCGCCTCATCAATCAAAATATGAGTTGATCCGCACTCAGGACATTTAAGAGGGAAACCATTAGCTTTTTTCTTGTCTTTTTCGTTTTCGGTCAAAAATCCCCCACTCATTATAAAATTTTAGTAATTCAGAAAATTCTAATTATGTGAGTGGATCTTTCATTTCAATGATCCTCTATTTATAGTTTTACAAGCGGAAATCAAGTTTTCATTCTAGTTTTTGTTCTTAACGATTTAACACATTAACAATAAAATACATTGCGAGGTTAAAGAAAGAAATAAAGTCCTACCTGCCTAAAAGACGCGATTTTTCAAGCAGTAATCATAAAACAAAAGATTAATGTAGTGCGTTTAACGAATTTAAATCTGAAAGAATTAAGATTATTGGAGGTTCAAGAATGAGTTACTTTGAAGTCACGCCAGATATCATTCGAATTGTGGGTGATGAATCAATAGAGGACGAAATTAACGCATGTTATGTCATATTCGATAGCGAAATATGCATCATAGATTCAGGTACACCGCAAACGCCAAAAAATGATATTCTAAACTGTATTGGAGATTATGGACGAAAACCGGATGATGTTACTTACATAGTTACAACCCATGAACATTATGATCATTTTGGCGCTCATGCATGGTTGAAACGCAAGTGCAAAAATGCAAAGATTGTTGCCCATAAGAATGCAGTTGAAACAATGGCAAATCCTAAGAGATTAGGCTCAGATCATTATAGGCTTGGAAAAGGGGATAAATTTATGCTGTCATTTTATGGAAGCCCGACTGACCGCTTACAATCTTGTACTGTTGAGGAAAGCAATATTGTTGAAGACGGCGACACTATATCTTTCGGAAATACAGAATTAGAAGTTATCTACACAGGGGGACATTGTGCAGGACATGTATTTTATTATGGAGATTTTTCAGGTAGTAAAGTGATTTTTATTGGTGATGAAGCACTAATGTATCCTGGAGATAGTTATAAGTATTATATCGATTTCACAGGCGACGCTTCAAGGAGATTAAAAGCATTAAAAAAATTATTTAACATGAACTGGAAGATAATGTGTCCGGTGCACGATGAAGCATACATGAGAACAGATGGGATGGAAATGCTGCGGATGGCGATTGATGGGCACAACCAGTGGAATCAAGCTATTCTTGATGTCTTAAATGAATATGGAAAAGAAGTGTCAACTGGTAAGCTGGCTAGAGAAGTCGAAGAAAGAATGGGTATCTCTTGGGGGCCGCAAATGAGCCATTTAATCGATCATTCTACTGTTTATATGCATCTTTTAGCTCTGAAAAAGGCGGGTAAGGTTACTGGAAAAGGCGAGTATGATAAAGCGAGATGGAAATTATCAGCGGAAGCACTTCTAGAAGAATTTGACTCAGAATTTGCATTCTGAAAAATTCGTTAAAACCTCCACAAATTCTTTTTTTTGGTTTGAAAATTTGTGATTTCATTTGACAGTGCTAGATGAATAAGAATTTTTAACCACTTTCCTTAAAAATTTAAAAAATCAGTGATCAACCAATTCGGTAAATGAATGATTTTTTGGTGAAAGAAATTCAGCTCACAAAACATATTCATGCAATAAAGATACCTTTTCAAATAAAGACAAAAATGGGTACAGTTGATCGCTTCGTTTATGTATATCTTATTTATGATGAAGAGATCTATCTCATCGATAGTGGAGTTGCATCTTCTGAGCGTGCGGTTTTTGATTACATAAAGCAAACCGGTCGTGCCCCTGAAGAAATTTCCTGGGTTATTTTAACTCATTCTCACCCAGATCATATTGGGGCAGTAAAAACTATAAAACAAGTTACAGACTGTTTAGTTGCAGCACATGTTGGTGAAAAATCATGGATCGAAGATGTGGAACAGCAATATAAGGACCGTCCGATCCCAAATTTTCATTCCATTGTTGGGGGATCTGTTAATATTGATAGAATTCTTGAAGATGGAGATGTCCTGGATTTAGGGAACATCAGATTAGAGGTGTTCCACACACCAGGTCACTCCAAAGGATCAATCTCTCTCTTGCTTCACGAGGATAAAGCACTTCTTGCTGGCGATGCAATTCCTCTCGTTGGAAGTATTCCCATCTATGAGGATGTTTTGACTTCTGTCAACTCTATTAAGAAATTAAAATGCATTAAAGGGATAGAAGTCTTACTTACATCTTGGGACGACCCCAAAAAAGACAAAAAAGCCTACGAGATAATGGATGAAAGTTTAGCCTATCTTCAGCATATCCATGAAGTAGTTCTCAGTGTTTATGAAAACGTTTCGATCATATCAGAGGACTTCTATAAACAAGTTCTATTGGGATTGGGGATGCCTCAATTGATTGTTAACCCTTTAATCACTAAATCGTTCGAAGCACACTTAAAAGCCCGTAACTATCGGAATTTGCTTCTTGACTAGACATTAATAAGAGAAAAGTTTATACGCACTAGAGTTGTTGTATAAAATCTACCTGCAAGCAATTACAGTTGCATCCGCAGCTTGCTAGAAAGCCCTTTAAAGTTGGTACCCCTGGTAGCTCAATCTGGTAGTATCCCTAGGTACTTCTAGGTGACCCCAAGAGCGGCGGGCTGTAGTTAGCATTCATGAAAATAAAGATGTATGAATGTCAGCCCTTACTCGCAGATACCCGTTGGTTGCTGGTTCAAATCCGGCCCAGGGGACCATCTAATTATTTTAAAACTGATTTTCTTAAGAGAACCTGCGTCTTAGTACTAATCAGCCATTTGCGATCGTCCTTTTTCAAGAGATTATTGAAAAAAACAATTTTTTTATACTCGGCTGTGTGTTATGAATATGAGTGACAAAAAGAGGTTATCTAAAAGTCAACTACCCCACCCTTATGGGTAGGGGCTTGTTCACACAAGTCTCTTAGTTGATTAGAGGGCTTCTCTCAGTGAGATGCAGCAGTTGTTTAGGTCATGACACCCTGGGGTGCTCCACTAGCCTCCTGCTCTGTCGTCGGTGGTTAAAAGTTCTGAGGGGTAGGAACGGTGCTGCCGACCCAACAAGCCTTTACAACAGTCTCGAAGTGGACCAACTCCCTGGTGTTGGGAGCGACGGGACTTGAGAGTACCCGTCATTAAAACACCACCTCCTGTCCTCACAGAAGGGGTGGTTAAATGAGTCCTCCCTTCTATCCTCTCCGTTTTAATAAAGTGACGGAGTCTACTTGAGGTGTAAAAATGAGTTACTGCCCTTATTGTGGCGAAAGTATTAAACCGTCCGATTTACGTGATAATCAATGTCCTAACTGTGGTGCTTATCTGGATACTGAACCACTCGCGACAACACCTCCACCTCCACCTCCACCTCAACCATCACAGCCAACGACAACTTATACCCCTCCACCACCGCCAACTATCATTCCAAAAGCAGGTAGACCAATAGGAGTTAGTCTGATTGCTATTATAACCATTCTCGAAGGTATTGTGTTTCTGGGCGTTGGTGGGATTGTTGCATTGGCGGGAGGAGTCGTAAATGAACTCTGGATAGCTGCAGTAGGTGTTTTTGTGTTGATCTTTGGTTTAATCTTCATAGCGCTTGGCTCTGGTCTTTGGAATCTTCGATCATGGGCATGGTGGCTAACACTTATCTTTGAACTCTTTGGAATCATAGGCACTTTGATTTTAACCTTAGCGATTGGAGCAGCCTTTATTCTAACTGTTATCTCAGCGATTGTTTTGGTATATCTGTTGACAGTAAAGAAATACTTTGATTAATCTATTTTTTAAAAAAAGTATCCTTTTTCTCAATTCTTTTTTAAGAGTTCTAAAAGGGAATAATTTTTCAGCCAAAAGTTTCACGAAGAATCTCCATCGCTTTGTCGATAGTATTTTCCTCTAATTCCTTAGCTTTAGTGTAATGTTTTTCGCAAAACCATTCAGCATATGGAGGATGCCCAACCATTCCCTGTTCTTCCATCTTGATATCCCATTCAATGTCTGAAGGTCGCTTTTTAAAATAGACAAGCCCGTCTTTTTCGAGATTGAAGAACTCTTTATCACAGATGGCACAAATTGGGGGTCTCATTTCAACACCTCTTGAATCAAATAATAAAAATGTACCACGAAAATAACATCGATCGCCTGTTGAAAGATATTTTCACTTTTGGTTCAACGCTATTGTTTTAAAATTTTTCTCCTTATTTTTTCTTTGATTTTTAGACGCTTTTCAACCAATAGGAGCACAATAGCAATTGCTACAGTCACAGCTACGGTAATTCCAGTTGTTAGATAAGGAGCCATTTCCCATAGATCCAGCAATGTGAATGGAATCGGTCTCATGATATAGACTGGAAACGCCCTTGTTTGGCTGAGACTTTGGTCATACTGAGTCCAAGTTATCTGAAGTTCTAGCATCCTTTCGCCGGTAGCTACGCTTGTACTTATATCGATTTCAAAAAATGCAGACACTGTTTCATTTGCATTTACATTAC
>JBHLOP010000286.1:0-2583 GCA_048940375.1 Promethearchaeota archaeon
CTAATCTATAATTATTTTGATGAAAAACAGGTTTACCAAAAATTATGCGCCTCAAACAACTTTGATGAAGAAATGGATAAAATTAAGGATAACATGCAATATTTTCTTGATCAAGATAGGGTTTTGGTAAATCATGAAGAAAAACGCATGAAATTAAGAGAAGTAGAACTTAAATTCAAGGATAGATTACCTGAATATCCCCAACTCAATTTTATGATAATAATCCGCTGTAAACTCAAAGAAGGAAACAACGTAATTGAATTCTATATGGAGGATGAGATCGCTCCGTATAATTTCCAAATTAAATATCATTTCCCTCACGGTTCTGAGATCATCGAGGTGGAAAGCTTGCTTTCATTCAAGATAATCGATAATAAGATAATTATGGCTGCCAAGAAAGGAAATCGCGTTGGCGGCTATGAAAAGATCATATTTAAGCTTTAATAGGAGAGAAAATAGTAAATGAGAAAAGATGAGATTGTTTTATTAAACGTTGACCAAATTGAAGGGATAAAAAAGGATGAAGGAATAACTGTCAAACTATTAGCATCTGGAGAAAATGTTTCACTCTCATTACTTCAAGCTGAACCAGGTACAAATTTCGAAATACATGATCATGAAGAAGAGGAACTCAGTTACATTGTACAAGGCAAAGCAATCATGACCGTAGATGAAGAATCGTATGACATTGAAGCCCCGTATGTGATAAAAGTCCCTCCTCATGTGCGACATGGGCTCACAGTTATTGGAACTGAAACATTACTAAAACTGAATGCTCATTCTCCCCCGAGAAGTTCTGCGTTGAAAAGGATAAAATAAAAAGAAAGAGGCGCTATCCTCTCATATTGGCTATCGGACAGACGTTTGGATTAGGCACGTATTCGCACGGCTTATCCATGCCGTCCCGAAACTTAAAATCTAGGGCTTTGCACAAACCAGCTTCAGCATCATACTGATCGCATGTCACATTGATCACCTTCTGCTTTCAAATTGTTTGAAATCATAATTCCCACAAAGATTAGAAAAATCAAAATGGGAAAGGAGGGAAAACTAAGAGAGACACGGTTTTGACTATTAAACCGTTTGTGGTAAAATTCTCCGCCTGCAATATAAAAGTAAAGATTGCAATGACTTATATGAAACGTGGACTTGCGGTTAGTCATGTTTTCGTTTTTGAGGAAATACACTCCAGTATATAACATCTAAAGAATATCAATTCTGTTTAGACTAATTCCAAAAAGTAAAATGTTTAAAACCTGAAATACCAAAAAGCGATTATTCATTCATGAAATCCTTTTAATATTATTAATCAGCTAGAATCGAGAATGCCTATGATAATTAAAGGCAGTTGAAATCAATGACAGATGACGTGATGATACTTAAAAAAGAGATTGAGCAACATTTGAAGCAAAATATTGGACCTATTGAAAATAAAATTGAGGAACTATTATTAGAGGATACAACTCAAGATTTTCAAGAAGTAATATTATATCAAGTTGCTTCCGGGGGAAAAAGACTTCGTCCAGTCCTCACTTTATTATTTTGTGAACTAGCTAATGGCAATACTGAGGATGCATTGAGTTCAGCTGCTGGAATTGAATTAATTCATAATTACTCCTTGTTAATGGACGATATCATCGATAAATCGCCTTACAGGAGGAATCGCCCCACTACATGGATAAAATTCGGCCTTCCAATCGCATTACTTGCAGGCATGCATTATCGTGAAGCAATTTTCTTATCAGCCTTAAAATCACCTAAACCAGAGATCATTAACAGGGTATTTTCGGATACTATACGACAACTGGTTGAAGGTGAACGTAAAGATGTACTCTTCGAACAAGCGGGACGCAACGAAGATTATATTTTGGAGAAGAGATACAAAACAATAACTCTCAATGATTACTTTGAAATGGTTGGCGATAAGACAGCAATTCTGATAAAAGCAGCGTGTGAAGTTGGCGTAATATGTGCTAATGGTTCTAAGGAAATGATTGATGCTGCGAGTTCTTATGGATGGAATGCTGGATTGGCATTTCAAGCTACAGATGATGTGCTAGATTTATTTGCCGATGCAGAAAAACTAGGAAAGCCTGTCGGACATGACATAAAAGAACATAAAATGGGTAATATTGCTGTACTTTATGCTCTAGAGGAACTTGAAAGTAAGCAAAGAGAATATGTCTTGAACGTTTTACGGAAAGAAATGGTAACAGATGATGAAGTAAATGAAGTAATTGATCTTATAAAATCAACAAAAGCACCTCAAAAAGCTGAAGAAAAAGCAAAGGAGTTAAAAGAAGAAGCTAGAAAACAATTATTAAGTTTTCCTGATTCTCCAGCAAAAAAGATGTTAGACAACATTGCAACGTACTTTGTAGAGCGCACTTACTAAAGAAAAACCACTTTAAAAGAATACAAACAACTTATTTTTTAAACAGGAAAATATTCATTTATAATGAAAGTTAAACATTAAGAATTATATTTAGAAGATAGTTCAGTCGGCTCCCGAAAGCACGAGTGGTCTCGCGCACCGGGCTTCAAACCCGGTAGCTCGATGAGGGCTTGCGGTTCGATATATTT
>JBHLOP010000054.1:0-10323 GCA_048940375.1 Promethearchaeota archaeon
CTTACAGAAACTCGGGTATTTAACCCTGACGATTTGAACACCAAATTCGCCAAAACAGGTATTTCAATGAGCGAATATAAAGAACTCTACAAACAAAGTATTGAAGACCCCGAAACATTTTGGGGGGAACAAGCAAAATTAATCGATTGGTTTAAACCTTACGAGAAAGTCTGGGAAAAGACTGACTTGTTTCCAGGCAAATGGTTCTCTGGAGGAAAACTAAACGTCAGTTACAATTGTATAGATCGCCACGTCAAGGCTGGCAAAGGCGACAAGATAGCTATAATCTGGGAAGGCGATGAGCCAGGTTATATTAGAACATATACCTATAAAGAGCTCTTAAAAGAAGTCTCAAAAGTCGCTAATGCGATGAAAAAGTTAGGTATCAAGAAAGGGGACCGTGTGACAATTTGGTTGCCAATGGTTCCTGAATTGGCAATTATAATGCTGGCCTGCGCTCGACTTGGTGTGATTCATTCGATCGTATTTGGTGGTTTTTCTAAAGAGGCTGTTAAAGAAAGAATTGAAGATTCAGATAGTCGTCTCTTGTTTACCTCAGACGAAACTTTGCGAGCAGGAAAAGTCTACCCTAAAATGAGCGATGTCGCACAAATCTTGCCTGAATCTCCCACAATTGAGCATGTAATTGTTGTAAAACGAACTGGAAATGAAGTTCCTCATACGAACAAGGACATTTGGTATCATGATTTCATCAGTGATGTTAGTGAAGAATGTGAATGCGAGGAAATGGATGCTGAAGATACTCTATTCATCCTGTATACGAGTGGTACAACCGGTAAGCCAAAAGGCGTGAAACACACAACAGCGGGATATCTTCTTTACACTGCCCTTACACATAAGCTTGTATTTAATTATCAAGAAGGAGATATTTGGTTCTGTAGCGCGGATATTGGCTGGATTACAGGACATAGTTATATTGTTTACGGTCCCTTAGCTAATGGTGCTACAACTTTGATGTTTGAAGGTGTGCCAACATATCCTGATAAAGACAGATACTGGGATATTTGCGATCGACATAAGGTTACACATTTCTATACAGCGCCGACTGCGATTAGGGCATTGATGGGATACGGCGAGAGTTTCGTGAACAAACACGATCTTAGTTCTCTAAAAGTATTAGGAACAGTTGGTGAGCCTATTAATCCAGAAGCATGGACATGGTATCACAGAGTCGTTGGAAAAGAAAAATGTCCAATAGTAGACACTTATTGGCAGACGGAGACAGGTGGCTTTGTTATGACACCATTTGCTACTGCGACTCCCACAAAACCAGGATCTTGTTGTTTACCATTCTTTGGAATTAAACCGGTTATTTTTGACGACGATGGAAACGAGATTACAGAGCCTAATGTTGGAGGGTTTTTCGCCTTCGAAATGCCATGGCCAGGTATGTTACGTGATGTGTGGGGCGATACAGAGCGCTTCAAATCAACATACTTGGAGAAGTTTCCAGGATATTACTACACTGGTGATGGTGCCAGAAGAGATGAAGATGGGTATTACTGGATATTAGGACGACTGGATGACGTGATGAAGGTCTCAGGACACAGAATAGGAACAATGGAAGTTGAATCAGCTCTTGTTAGCCACCCAAAAATAGCTGAAGCTGCAGTCGCACCGTTTCCGCATCCTATAAAAGGTCAAGCCATCTGGGCGTATGTCACGCTCATGAAAGGAACTGAAAAATCGGACGAACTTAAGAAGGAAATTAGAATGCATGTTAGACAGGAAATCGGACCAGTCTTTCAACCAGATGTCATTCAATTCGCTGATGCTTTACCAAAAACACGAAGCGGAAAAATTATGCGACGAATCTTGAAAGCGATTGCGAGTGGAACTGAAATCGGAAATATTACGACATTAGCTGATCCATCGGTAGTGCAGACTCTATTAGAGGAAAGACAAAAGATGGAAAGTTAATTTTTTCTTTCTTTTTTAATTTAAAATATCCGAGGTTTAGGTTCGCTTTCACTTTTTACGTTGGAATTTCATTTCAAGTTCATATACTCCTGCTTCACTTCTTTTCTCGATGTCAAATCCCATTTTTTCAAAAAGTCGCAGCATTGGGCGATTTTCTACTAAAACTTCAGCTGTAAACCCGAGAAGACCTTGTTTTTTGGCCAGTTGAGTTATATAAGTTAACAACTCTGTGCCTATGCCTTTGCCCTGAAAATTATCCTTAACAACTAAAGCAACCTCTGCTGTACGAGTTCCTTCGTTAATTCCATATTGTCCTAAGCCAAGAATTTCTTCCCGCTGCTCCTCGTGCTCTTTCACTGCCAGGATGACCATTTCTTTAGTATAATCAATGATCACAAATTCCTGTAACCTTTCGTGTGGCATATCTGTTCGAGCGGAACTAAATCGCCGATAAAGACTTTTATCTGAGAGCGAATAAAAGAAATCCTTTAATAAAGGCTCATCACTTATTTTTACAGGCCTCAAGAGTACTTCTAACCCTGTTTTTGTGGTTCTATAGGTTTCAAGTTCTCCAGGGTATTCTCCCCTAGCTCCAGGGATAAACTCCTGATCTTTATAGATCAAATTCTGATTTTTCGCTTCTTCAATTAGCCAAGATCTAAATTTTGGATGGGCTATTGAAATTAACTCCATCGCACGTTCTCTGATGTTTTTTCCATGTAAATAAGCGATTCCGTATTCTGTCACCACATAATGTATATCTCCTCTGTTTAGCGTTACACCGGCGCCTTCCTTAATAAATGGCATTATCCTTGAAACTGTTTCATTTTCAGCGGTCGATTGCAGAGCAAGAATAGTTTTCCCGTTTTTTGCTAAAACTGAGCCTCGCATAAAATCAGCTTGTCCTCCAATACCACTATAGAATGTCTTTCCGATCGATTCTGCACTTGCTTGACCGGTAAGATCTATCTCTAATGCACTGTTTATGGCAGTCATATTATCATGCTGAGCGATAATCAATGGATTATTTGTATAGTCGACTGTTCGAAATTCTATGGCAGGATTATCATGAATGTATTCATAGGTGTCTTTGTTACCCATACAGAACGTTGCGACAGTTTTTCCCCGGTTAATGCTTTTTTTTGTATTGTCAATCACACCTCTTTTCATTAATTCAACGAGCCCATCACCTATAAGTTCCGTATGCACACCAAGATTTTTTTTGTTATAAAGATTCGATAAAATCGCATTTGGGATGCTTCCATATCCAACTTGGATCGTATCCCCATCCTGAATAAGCTGAGAGACATAGTTCCCAATTTTTTGCACAACTTCTGTTTCTGCTTCTTCCTTATATTCTAAAATAGGCTCATCATACGGGATAATAAAATCAACATCCTCAATATGAATAAAACCGTCCCCATGTACTCTTGGCATATTAGAATTGACCTGAGAAATCACCAACGAAGCAGATTCAGTGGCAGCCTTTACGATATCAACACTTACCCCTAAACTCATATAACCATGATTATCTGGAGGTGAGGTTTGTATTAGGGCAATATCAACTGGAACAACTTGGCGTAATAGTAAATCTGGGATCTCCGATAAAAAAATCGGACTATAATCGGCTAATCCTTTGTTAATTGCATCTCTGGTATTGACACCAACGAAAAACGAATTATGTCGAAAATTATACTTGAATTTTTCATCAGCGTAAGGCGCTACTCCAAGTGTCCATACGTGAAGAACTTCGGCATCGAAAAAGGCTTTTGGATGCGATTGGACGTAATTTACAAGAGAACGAACAAGATATTGAGGTTCACCACAAGCGGTGCCAATAAATATCCGGTCTCCTCTGTGAATATGACTAAATACTCTATCTTCTGGCATAAATTTATTGGGATAATTCTTTTTCATTTCTTCCAACGTTCGCATTTCATTCTGGAAAACCATATTTCTCCAGCCCTCCAAGAACTAAACAGAGTTTACATTTCAATTAACATATAAATTCAATACAGTGGAATTAAAAATTTGTTGAGTAGTTATTTGTCTATGTTTTATTCAATGTTTCTAGAATGAATTGAATTGGGACACGCTGATATTTATGGTAAAGAAAAATAAAAAAAGCTGTTCTTGGGCCGTAAACAATCCGTTAATGAAAGAATACCATGATAAAGAATGGGGAACACCTGTCCACGATGATAGACTGCTGTTTGAGTTTTTGATATTGGAAGGTGTTCAGGCAGGGCTAAGTTGGAATATTGTTTTACAAAAAAGAGAGAATTATAGAAAAGCGTTTGAAGATTTCGACTACAAGAAAATTGTTAACTATAGAGAAAAAAAGGTCGAAGAATTGCTTCAGAACAAAGGAATTATACGAAACAGAAGGAAGATCGAAGCAACTATTTCAAATGCTAAAGCGTTTATGGAAATACAAAAAGAGTTTGGTTCGTTTGATGCATATATCTGGCGATTTATTGATCATAAGCCAATTCAAAATGCTTGGAAATCTTTAGAAGAGATTCCAGCTAAAACTGATATGTCTGAAACTATAAGCAAAGACTTAAAGAAGCGAGGGTTCAAATTTATTGGCCCAACAGTTATTTATGCATTTATGCAGGCTGTTGGTATGGTTAATGATCACACAAGTGATTGTTTCAGATATTATGAGCTAAAGATCAAATAACAACTTGTTTTAAACATAGAATCTTTTTTTACCCTTATTCATTTTTTGGCTACATTCATTTTTTAAAACTTCTATCATTCGTTATTTGCAAATTTTATAAGTTAAAAATTACGCAAATCAAACATAATTATAGATGAATAACAAAAATGATTTTTCCGCATCCCAAAAAAATCACTAAAATTTATTTAGGTAATACAATATACATTTGTGGTAAATTGATTTGAATAGTGATTTACAACATGTCATTGGAAGATTATCTAGAAACGGCTAAAGAGTTTTTTGTTCAAAAAAAATACGATGACGTTATTGAAACACTTCAACAAGTAGTTCAAGTTGACCCTGAATCAGTAACTGCATGGAGACTTATGGGGACATCTTTTGCGGAGTTAGGAAATTACAAAATGGCTTTTAGATGCTACCAAAAATCATTGGAATTTGAGCCTCAGGATTCAGCTACGTGGTATAATATGGGTGTAAGTTACGAAAAACTTAACGATCTTGGTAATGCGATTAGATGCTATAAGGAAGCTCTAAAGATAGATCCTGAACTCGAAGATGCATTGATTAACCTTGGAGAAGCATATAGAGAACTTGGTCAGTATAATAAATCTATTAATGGCTACAAGAAAGCAGTGAATATTAACCCTACAGATGAGGTAATATGGTATAATATGGGATGTGTTTACGACAAGTTAGGTGAGCATAATAAGGCGATACACTGCTATCAAACTGCCTTGAAAATCTATCCCGAATTTGTACCAGCGCTTAACAATATGGCTGCTGCTTATTTAGAATTAGGTGAATTTGATAAAGCCGCTGAGTGTTATAAAAAAGCAGGAGAAATTGATCCAAGGTATGCAAATACTTTGGAAAACCTAAAAACACTTAAAAAGATTTAAACCACAATTTTAATGAGTCGGTTAGTATTTTTCAGAAATTTTTTCACTAGTTCAGCGAAAAAACCCGCCATTAAAGGCAGATTTTTTTATTTAACACTCAATATTTTGATTTTTTCGGGTATATGGATCACTCAATATTGAAGAATGCCTTGTATTTCTTCTCAGTAAAGCCAACAAGGATCTTTTCATCATCTTCAATAAGAAATGGATATGCTATATGTCTTCGCCCAGATTTCTTCTTTAGTTCTTCACGTAGGTCGCCCACAACTTTCTTTTCTAATTGATCTACAAAAACATAACTAAAGTCTATTGAGTTTTCCCTTAAAAAAGCAAGAGCACGTTTGCAAAAAGCGCATGTACTCAACGCATAAAGTTTTAAATTATGACTCTTATTATTTCCAGGAACATGAATGAATTCAATCAACTAAAATCTCACATTAAACATTTCTTTGTACTTAGCTTCAATAAAGCCCAATAAGAACTTCTCATCATCAACTACTAGGAATGGGTAAGATACAACACGTCCGAATTTCTCTTTTAAGTCGGCTCGTAGTTTTTTGATAATCTCTCGGTCTACATTGTCCACATAAACATATTCAAATTCAATAGAATGATCTTTTAAAAATTCCATGACACGATGGCAATGACCACATGTCGACAATGCATAAAGTTTAAGATTCCAACTCTTCTTTTCGCCTGGAACCCGAGTGAACTCTATTTCAGATGACATAAGATAGGCCCTAATATAAATGATGAAAACTAAGTTGTGCATAAGTCAGATTTTGAGGGCTGCCTGTTGCCATTTTTTGGCTTCTGCTGCCAACTTATAAATCGTGCTGATGCGTTTCCATAATATCTAATAAGTTTTCGTATTTCTCTGTATTGAATCCAACCATGCATTCCTCGCCATCGATTACTAAGAAAGGAAATGCAACTCTTCGATTATATTTTTCTTTTAATTCGTCAACAATTTTATCTCTAGTTTTTCGGTCAAGTTTATCAACGTAAACATATTCAAATTCAACAGAATTATCGCGTAAAAACGAAAGAGCACGTTTACAGAACCCACAAGTCGAGAGCGCATAAACAGTAATTTTACAACCTTTTTTTTCACCAGTTTCGTAAGTAAATGTTATTTCAGATGACATAAAATCTAGTGTGTTAGGTTATAGTTTTTAAGATTTTTGAAAGGGGAATGCCCAAGCGGTTTTTCTACATAATTAATTGGATATACCTCATTTGATTATTGTATTATAGATATTGCAATACGAGACCTACGCCTACCTCTTTGAGATCTACAACTCTTGAGAGTGCGATTTTTGAATTTAAATCAGTACAGTGACAAACATGCACTTTTTCAGGCTGTAATTCATTCATGTAATGCAATGTGCCTTTTAACTGTTCGTTCGAAGGATTAAGTAGATGAAATCCACCTATTTCTTTCAAACCGTTTATTTTCTCGTTGAAAATATCAAAGGATGGGCAACAAGCGTTGGCTTTATATAATAGATTTTTTCGATCTCCGCCTCTGTGTAAAGTTGCACAAGTGGAACTAAGCCCCATGTATGATCCAAGTGCCCATGAGAAATAACTATGAAATCGATATCCAACAGATCGATGTGCATTTTTTGTGCATTCTTAATAAACGCATTTGAATATCCTACATCAAACAGAATCTTTTTGTCTCTATCTTCAATAAAATATGATATAGCAGGCTCGCCGTAGAAATATCAATCTATTAAAGTATTATTATCTACAAGAACTGTTAATTTCATTGCATTCTCCTCTATAGTAACATTGAAATTAACTATATAACTTAAGACTTCCCCATAGAGAACGATTAAATATTGTAATTAAAAGTAGGCGGGATCCAAATGAGTGCAATTTCAGACGATTCAAAGGGACAGTTATCATATGAAGAGTGTCTAGAGATATTGGGTGAAGATATAAATGGACTCACAGAAACTGAAGCAGGCTCCCGGCTTGCACAATACGGATTTAATAAATTAACAGTAGAAGAAGAAAAGAACCCCATTTTCATGTTTATTGCGCAGTTTAAGTCGCCCCTCGTTTATGTATTAATCTTTGCAGCCGTTATTTCACTTTTTATGGAAGAATTACTTGATTTTTTTGTAATTTTGGCTATTTTGTTCGCAAATGCGGTGATTGGATTTACACAGGAATGGAAAAGTGAAAAAACCATACGCGCGATCCATTCATTGATTGAGGATAAAGCGATAGTAATTCGAGACGGTGATGAAATAGAAATCCCAGCAGAAAATGTCGTTCCAGGAGATATAATGCTACTTTCTGCGGGCCAAAAAGTCCCTGCTGATGCAAGAATTCTATTCGAAAGAAATCTCCACGTTGATGAGAGTTTACTGACTGGAGAAAGCGTCCCCATAAAGAAAGATACTGTATGTCTAATCGAGGATCCATACTACTATGAACAAGTCAACATGGTATTTTCGGGCTCTTTCATTACCGAAGGTCGAGCTAGAGTCATCGTTACCGCCACAGGCGATAATACAGAATTAGGGAAGATACACAAAGAACTTCAGGAAATTCAGGAGAAGCCATCTCCGATGGCAGTTCGTACAAAACGCCTTAGTTTATTTTTCCTCGGTCTTGCATTGGTATTTATCGGTTTAGTAATTGGATTAGGACTCTATCGGGAAATTGCGGGGCCAGAACTTGCACTCTTAGCACTCGCTAGTCTCGTGTCAGCGATCCCTGAAGGATTATTAGCGGTCCTCACCATCGTTTTAGCTATAGGCATAACTAGACTCGCACGACAAAATGTAATTGTACGAAACTTAGGAACTGTTGAAACACTCGGCATCACGAATGTAATTTGCTCAGACAAGACTGGTACACTCACTAAAAACGAGATGATGGTTCGTCGAATTTATACGAAGGGACAAATTTATGAGGCAAGCGGAAGCGGATATGACCCGCTTAGTGGTGGAATTTATCTTGAGGGCTATGGACCAGAAGGATGCCTACGTTCTCCAGGTTTTTGTTACCCTGAAGAAGGAGCGCCTCCAGGGGCATACGAATCAATTAATAAAGATACTTTGAAACAATATCCTGACTTGGAAAGATTGTTAATATACATGGCTTTAGCTAACGATGCTGAAGTATATGCCGAATGTGAAGGGGGAGGACGCTGTACTGTGGTGGAGAAACATGATGCACCACACTTTTGGCGAGTTAAAGGCTCACCTACTGAGGCAGCATTGATTGTAGCAATTGAAAAGGTGGGATTACACAAACATGTTCTCGATGAAATGTGGCCTCGTATTGCGGAAATTCCGTTTTCTAGCGCAAGGAAATACATGGCAACTCTCCATGAACTTGGTCCAATGATGTATGATGACAGAGAAAATGAGAGAGAATTTAAAAACAAGAATTTAGTAATCGTTAAAGGCGCACCTGAAGCCCTACAAAATTTCGCTGTAGAGATGCCAGCTAAATGCCAAGCTATTGTAGAGGAATATGCCTCGCAAGGTCTACGAATACTGGCTTGCGCTGCTAAATATGTACCAACCAATATAAGACAAATTACTAAAGACGATCTTGCAGGAATTGAATTTGTAGGATTGGTCGGCATAAATGACCCGCCGCGGGAGGAGGTTCGTGATTATATCAAAAAGGGCACGCATGCAGGGATTTCTGTTAAAATGATTACTGGCGATAACGAACTAACAGCAAAAGCTATTGCCGAAGAAATTGGACTATTAAATCCAAATTCCGGAGATAAATTTTCATTCAAAGGCGATGAGTTAGATCAATTCAATGATGAAGAATTGAAACAAGTCGTACTCAATGCCAAGGTTTTTTCCCGAACGAACCCGATACATAAATTACGAATTGTTAAAGCACTTCAGGAACAGGGTTCTATTGTTGCAATGACAGGAGATGGAATAAATGACAGTCCAGCGCTAAAACAAGCTGACATAGGAATTGCAATGGGGATTACAGGCACCGATATTGCTAAAGAAGCCGCTGATGTCGTTTTACAAGATGAAAAATTTGAAGCTATTGTTGACGGCATAGATCAAGGACGGCATATTTTTAATAATTTCAGGCGTGTTGCGCTCTATCTACTTTCGACTAATATAGGAGAACTTTTGCTCCTCAGTTTAACTTTAGCGATCTTTCTCCATCCTGTATTGCTTTTGCCCATTCAGATATTATGGATAAATCTCGCAACAGACGGATTTCTGGATATTTCACTCGCTATGGAGCCAAAGGAGGAAGGCCTGCTAGATAGACCGCCAAGATCGCTTAATCAGCGGATATTATCAAAGGATACTATTAAATTGGGACTGTTCTATGCTATTATAATGGTGGTAGGTAGTCTAGCGGTTTATCTTATATTCCAAGATACTTCTGCAGCGAAGATTAGAACTGCAATCTTTGTAGTATTAATAATCTTTCAATGGTTTAATGCGTTCAACTGTCGATCTCATAATAAGTCGGTATTCTCAGTGGGGGTCTTTAAGAACAAGGTTCTATGGCTTTTCCTAGCAATTGATATTCTTCTAGTGGGGATTTTGTTTATAGTTCCTCCATTAAGCCTCGCATTTGAAATAGTACCGCTTGAAATCGTTGACTGGGTTACTCTAATACTTATAGCTTCCAGTATTTGGGTCATCGATGAGATTAGGAAAAAATTGCGGTTATTTACAGTACAAGATTGATTTCTAGGTGCTTGAAACATATATTTTCAAAACATGAAAAGCAAATACATTGAGGGAACCATGAATTAGATGAATTAGCAATTCTAGAAAA
>JBHLOP010000055.1:0-7611 GCA_048940375.1 Promethearchaeota archaeon
ATAATCGCATTTGATCGACTCCAGGATCCTGCGCTAACAGTAAAAGGCCGAGACCTTGGTAAATTGAGAGGTGGCACAATAATTGAAATACCTCCATCAAAGATACCTCGACTGATCGGACGGAAAGGATCTATGATCAATATGATTAAAGAGCAAACTCAAGCAAGAATTGCTGTTGGTCAAAATGGTAGGATATGGATTTTAGGTAAGGAGGCTGGGGATGAGATACAAGTTATCCGCGCCATTAGAAAGATAGAGAGGGAAGCCCATACAACTGGTTTAACAGACAGAGTGCGCGAATTATTTGTTGATTAGATCAATCCATTAACTCCCTCGATTCTAACGTTTGTTTTTTCTTTATTGAATTTCTACTCAGAGAAATTGGATATATTATTTAAATCAAAAAATAGCAATTTTATCATAAACAAAGTGAGGTGTTTTAGATGAGCGAGATTTCAAAGGTGCAAATAGTTTTTGAAATTGGAAAAAACTCTGCTATAGGAGAGTTACATCGTATTAAGGCACCTCTTACTTACGCAGCGATATTAGACATCCTTCCTCATACAGAAAAAGCCTCGGTATACAAAAATGCGCAGATAGCGATTCGAATACCAGGCTCAATAGGATTAGAAAAATCAACAAAAGAAATTAATAAAGGTGATATTGCATATTGGCCCTTAGGGAAAAGTGTATGTGTCTACTATGATAAGATTGAGCCATATAGTCCGGTAAACGTTGTAGGCGAGATATTAGAGGGATTAGATTATTTTAAAAATGTCACGACTGGTAGGACGGATATTAAAATCAGAAAAATAGAATAATGAAATTTATAAAAGTGGATTTTTTACATTCAACAGTAAAGAGCTAAAATCAAGAATTACATACTAGTTTTGTAAAGACATAAACAAGAAAAGCGAGTCCGTAATATGGACAATTAAAAAGATTCATTTATAGGTTGGATTGTTAACTAGCGAACATCTACAAGTGCATGTTCTGCTTCTTTTACTTTGCGGTTCTCATCTTGAGGAGCTTCGATAATAAATCCAGGGCTATCACTTTCTTCGCACTCTACAAGTAACTCCATAATGCCTATTGGCTTAATTCGCGTGATCTTTGAAGTAGTGCGTATTTTAAGGCAAGGAGAATCAATTATAACTCTATTAAAGGGATAATTTAAAGATTTAGATAGAACTACATTCTCATTATTAAACGCTGAAGTCTGTTTGAAGGCGTAAGGATCATTAATCAATTCGTTTGATTCTTCAGAAATATAAGATGTCTGAGATAATGATACAATATTAGACATGCCTGAAGATGAACCAATCCAAGTAACCATGGTACCTTTTTTCTCACGTGTCGTTTTAACTAGTTTTGCGGCTTTCAAGATTGCGATAATATCATAAATTCGACGTCTAGCCATGTCTAATTCTTTAGCTAAATCAAGATTGATGATACCCTCTTCTCCTGCCGACTTTATAATTTCAATTGCATGCTTTGCAAGTTCAAATAATTTCAATCTGCTCACCCAGAGAGAACATAAATTTGTGCCTTGTTCATCATAAAATATACTATTAGAAAAACATAGTACTAAAGGATTGTGCAGAAATATTTTAAGAAACTACCTGACATATGTTTTTTCTACATTATAAAGTTTTAAAGACAGTAATATGCGCATATGACAGACTAATTTTAATCAATAATTTAAAAACGACATATATTTCTAATCAGATCGACAAAAGATCTCAGTTCACAAGACAATTGAAAATCTGTCACAATAGTGTAAATTTAGATAGAAATTCCTGATGTGCTTTATCTAAGCTTTCAAGATCTCCTATATCAAGATAATTAGTTTCTGTTTTAAACCCGTAGAGTTTTTCTCCAGAGGAAATTAATTTTGGAAAGATTTCTCTTTCAAGACTCACAGGGCGATCAGATGGAATGTATTCAAAAATCTTTGGTTCGAGTACATACAAACCAATGTTCATGGTAAGTTGAATATTTGGCTTTTCACGCCAATTTAATATTAGATTATCGGTATTGGTATCTATTACACCATATTTAACAGGCAGAAAATAAGGTTTCAAAGCAACTGACCCTATCCCTTTCTTGCTATTATGAAAATCAATCATTTCTGAAATATTGACTTCAATTAGTATATCACCATTTATCAACACGAAAGTATCATTAATAAAAGATTCAGCCGTTTTAAGTTGCCCAGCGGTGCCAAGCGGACGTTTACCTCTTGCATACTTAATAGTAATATCCCAATCTTCACCCTCATTCAGATAATCCTCGATATATCGTCCCAAATACGCGGTAGCTATAATGATCTCGTCAATTGCCTGGCTTTTCTTTAAATAATTGACCATATGTTCAATAATTGGTTTATCACCTACTGGAAGCATCGCTTTTGGCATAACATAAGTTAAAGGACGTAATCGTGTTCCTAATCCTCCAGCTAAAACCACTGCTTTCATGTAATTTGCCTCAACATTAGTTTTGTATTCTTGGAAAAGTAGATGACAATATAAAACAGTTTTGCCTCGTTTATAGTAATTCTTTATAATAAAAATCAAAATTATAGGAAAGTAAAAGTGGATATTCTTGCTTATAATAAAGAAACCGCTTCAACTTGTACCTCTGAAACATCTTCTAAGGCTAGAAAGGCGTTCTCAATTGCATCGGTGCCCCCAGCTACATCATCCAGCACGATCGACACTTTTAGTGCAACAAGGCCGAAAGCTATTGGTTCCTCCTTAACTCCACGAAGGGTTGCTTCAGGGGGCATTACATTTCCTAATTCATTTTTTAGATTTTCTAAATCTATCTCCACACTCGCAGGCATTACTTTCATCAATGCTAAAACTTTACCCATAAAATCTACCTCCACTAGTTTACATCAAACATGATAGTTGCTTGAATTTGCTTATGGTCCTTCAAAGCTGCATTTGGGACATCGATAGTTTCTACCAAAACTACGGCAACGCATGCATCTGAAAATTGTTATGTCCCCACAATTTGGGCACGGGAAACGTACGCTACCAATATCTTCGGGCGATATAAGATGCCCACAACATGAACACTTGGGCATTTCGATTTGGCTGATAGCCTTCACCTCCTAAAACGCTTGAAATTTGATTATATACTATTTCCATGTATATCTCAAGATTTTAAGCATGTAAAAGATATACCTCAATTAGATAATTCATGAAATAAGCATAGGTAATTGTAATAGGAAATCCTACCATTGCTTTCTTTTTTATTTCTTTCGTAACAGCAAATTTCCTGAATAAAACCTATAACTGACAAAATCTACAGTGAGCTAAAAAGTATTAAAAGTACTTAACAGATTAAAAATCCTAAAATCGATGCGCTTTTCAGTAAGAACGCTAAAAGTATTAGCAGGATTCATTTAAACAAATTTTAGAAGTGAATGAAATGACTTCAGCGACTTCAAAAGCAAATGAATACAAAATGGTCATGGTTATAAGGACTGATCTCAAAATGAGCAAAGGAAAAATGATAGTTCAAGCATGCCATGCGGCTGTAGAGTCATCTGAAGTAGCAAAAAGAGAAAATAGAGAAGTATGGAAGAAATGGAGAAATGGTAACTCGAAGAAGGTAGCGCTTCGTATCGAATCGCTTGACGAACTCTTAGAGCTTTACAATAACACTCTTCAACTTAAGATTTCTTGTGCATTAATTAAAGATGCTGGACTTACTGAATTACCACCGGGGACGACTACTGCGTTAGGTATTGGTCCTGACAAATCTGAAGTTATAGACAAGATAACAGGGCAACTTCAACTTATTTAAAATCATAGAAATGAATCTAACTGAGTGATTTATCTTCTAATTAACAATAGTTACAGAAAACTAGTTCTGAGCGAAATAAGCACCTATTTTTTTTGAAGGGACAAAAAATGCCTGAACTGACAGAAATCACATCTGAGAGAGCCATCGGGTTGCTTTACTACGTGACACCTCAACCTGGAATTGGAGGAAGGATTAAACAGTTAGTAGAAGATTTTATTGTACAAGAAATTACACCAGAGGGCATAATACTTCCAATTAATGCTCAACAAAAGAAGGAGAACAATAATCAAAATGGTGAATATACGATATTTTATCTTCAAAAACATGATTGGGATAATCATCGCTTAATTCGAATTCTTTCGCGACGACTCAAAACTAGCCGAAAGCGGTTTTCTTTAGCAGGAACCAAGGATAGACGGGCTGTGACAGTTCAACGAATGAGTGCGTGGAAAATTCCTGCAGAACAATTACTGAAGCTTCGTATCAAGGATGTGAAAATTTTGAATCCAGTCTATGCCAACAAACCTGTTAAACTCGGTGATTTATGGGGAAATAACTTCACAATCATTATACGAGATATAAGAGAGTCAAAAATGAAAATTGAGCAAGCCGTTGCACAATTTCAAGAAGTCTTTAAAATGATTGGCGGGTTACCTAATTTTTTTGGACATCAACGTTTTGGAACTCTCCGCCCAATTACACATCTTGTAGGTAAAGCATTCATTCAAGGAAATTTCAAAAAAGCAGCGGAGATTTATCTAACTAAATCGTCTCCTTTAGAATCAAAGGAAGCTATCCTTGCTAGAAGGGAACTTAATGAAACAAAAAACTACAAAAATGCTCTAAAAAATTTTCCAAAAGGGTATAAGCCAGAATTAGCGATGATGAATCATTTAGTGAAGCATCCTAATGATTTTATCAATGCTTTTAGAAGGATATCGAAGGGACTCCGTCTAATGTTTATTCATGCTTTTCAATCATACATTTTTAACAAATTCCTGAGTCTACGTATCGAAAAAGGGCTGTCCTTAAAACCTATCGAAGGGGATATAGTTCAAACTGCAAATGGGAGCGTAGACCTTTTCAAAGAAAATCAAGATGGCATGAACACCACCTTAGTTGCCCCATTAATAGGCTATGAACTTTCTTTATTTCCTGCAGGAATTGTTGGTAATTTATTTAACGAAATTCTTGCGGAGGAAGAAATCCAACCATCTATGTTTCGCATAAAATCCTATCCTGAAGCAAGTTCAAAAGGAGGATATCGTCCCGTCGTTATGCCAATACAAGATTTTAAAGTGTTAGAAATCAATGAAGATCAATTAAATGACGATAGAAATATGTCAAAAATAATTTTTTCATTAGGAAAAGGATCATATGCTACTGTACTTCTACGTGAGTTGATGAAAACAGATATGGTGAGTCCGATTTACGGAGATTAAGGAGTTAGTCTTGTTCTATCGCGAGGAAAGAGCACTACTTCACGAATATTTTGTTTTCCTGTTAAAATCATGACTAAACGAGCTAGGCCAAGACCCCATCCTGCATGAGGAGGCATTCCCCAATCGAAAACCTTTAGATGAAAATCAAATGAACTAGGAGTTAACCCTTGATTTATTAATCTTTGAATCAACGTTTCTTTTTTGTGAACCCGTGTTCCTCCAGAGGCTAACTCAATCCAACCATACATTAGATCAAAAGATTCGCTAATTTCAGGTTTTGAATCTTTTGGTTGTATGTAAAATGGTTTTCCTTCAGAAGGCCATTCCGTAATAAAATAGGGGCCACTTATGATTGCTCCAAGTATTCGACTGGCCTCAGTTCCAATATCATCTCCCCAATCAAGTTCATGGTCATTTTTTGCTAATAACTCTAAAATTTCCGTGTACGTATATCTTTCGAATGGCAGTTCTGGAATTTCTAAATCACTCTTCTTAAGGATATTTAATTCCTTCTCACAGTTATTTTTTACATCAGAAATGACATAGTGAATTAGTTCCTCAAGAACATTCATTACGTCATTATAGTCTGCAAATGCCATCTCGATATCGACCATCATTAGTTCGTTAAGATGACGACTAGTTGAGTGTTCTTCAGCCCTAAATATGGGCGCAATTTCGTATACCTTGTCAAATACGGTAGTAAGTTGTTCTTTATACAACTGAGGGCTCTGGGCTAAAAACGCCTCCTTCTCGAAATAAGCTATTGGAAAAAGTTCTGTTCCGCCTTCTGTCGCAGTAGCTATTATTCGAGGTGTGTTGATTTCGATAAAGCGTTGTTTTACAAAAAATTGGCGCATAGCTGTCGTAACTCTATGGCGTATAATAAAGGTAGCATGCGCTTGAGTAGAACGTAAGTCTAAAATACGATTATCTAAACGTGTATCAAGATCTGCTTTCACTTTATAGGTAGGATCTAAAGGTAAATTTGCAGTTACATCATTTAATAGTTTAAGGTCAGTTGGAATCAGTTCAAACCCAGTTGGAGATCGTTTATCAATTTTGACGATACCTTTAATAGCTACTGGTATTTCATTTCTAAGAGAATTTGCTTTTTCAAACAATTTTTCATCAAGTTTGGCTTTAGGAAATGTAATTTGCACTTCTCCAAAATTATCACGTAAAATAGCGAATTTTAAGCCTCCAAGATCACGAGTTTGTTTTATCCACCCGCATACTATAATTTCTTTTCCTTTAAGTGTTTCAAGATCAATTTGATCACTATAATGGGTTCGTCGCCAATTCTCAAGCTTGTCTATTTCCATGAAAATCCCTCACATCGCTATTCAAGATAACAACTAACTTTTAGCCAACCTAAATCAGTATGAATAAAATGCATTACTAATTAGCTTTTTCAAAATTCTAAGAAATCTTGGTCACAAAAATGGAAAATAGAATTTTCTTATAATCCTTTTGATGAAACAGAAAAGTAACGTTTATTCGAATACAATACGAATAGGTTCATCCGTTAGTTTTTGGACCACATCTTCAAGGATATCCACAGAGGCAGGCAGTTTTCCACGTTGTCCACGCACTCTGACTTTTTTTACTTTTGTGCCGTCTGGAAGCCAGATAGTATTAATCCCAGCGATTTCAGCAGGAGCTAGCAAATCTTCAACCATCTTTCCTGTAGAAGATGAAGTTTCGAGAACACGAATCTTTTTCTTAAGATTGTGTTCAAGTTCTTTAATGATTTTCCCGCGATTTCCAAGAATTGTAGATAAATCATTTTCTCCAACTAACACAATGATTAATGAACCTACCTCGACTGCACGAAAGAACGTAATATCTTTTATATCATTATATCTTTGCTCCAGTTTATTAAGCGCCATTGCAACACTGATATCAACGTTAGTAAGTTCTCCTGAATCAATAATGGATTGGCACTTACCGCAAAGAATACCTGTCTGTAAACAGAAATTGCAAAAGGGTCCTTTCATGTTAACTCTCTCCAGTTATTGAAGTGTACATATATCTTTGTGGATATTTCGGAGATATCCATTAGTTGCCTCCTCTTTCCAAGATAATCTCGATCGTTGAGGTATTAAGTTCATTCCCATCTTCTGTTCTTAACATTTCTGTTCCTGTTGTTATACTTTTCACCTTAATATCAGTTAAGAATTTGTTTTTTATTATCTCTGCAACATCTACGGAGCGGCTGATTGCACGTCCTCTTGCTTTAATCAAGACTTCCTTAACATTGCCGTGAAATAAAGTGATTACTGCGAGTACATAGTTCATGACTGGTTTGGAACCGACGTATACGATGTTACTTTCTGGCATTGACGAACCTCGA